>JANMIB010000029.1:0-3395 GCA_031375605.1 Allobosea sp.
TGCCTGGCTGCAGTCGCCACTTGCGCTCGATGCGGCTCTCGGGGATTGGCAGCTCGCCGGACTCGCTGGCCATCTCCACCAGATCGTCATCGTTGACGAGGTAACGCGCCGGGCGAAGGCCGTTGCGGTCCAGTGTCGCGCCGATCTGCAGGCCGTCGGTGAAAGCGATTGCGGCCGGTCCGTCCCAGGGCTCCATGAGGGCGGCGTGATACTCATAGAAGGCGCGCCGCTCCTCGCTCATCAGCGGATTGCCGGCCCAGGCTTCAGGCACCAGCATCATCATGGCATGTGCGAGGGAATAGCCACCACGGCACAGGAATTCGAGCGCGTTGTCGAAGCAGGCGGTGTCGGACTGGCCCTCGTACGAAATCGGCCAGAGCTTGGAGATGTCGTTGCCGAACAGCGGCGAATCCACAGTCGCTTGCCGCGCCGCCATCCAGTTGACGTTGCCGCGCAAGGTGTTGATCTCGCCGTTGTGCGCCACCATCCGATAAGGATGGGCCAGCCGCCATGACGGGAACGTGTTGGTCGCAAAGCGCTGGTGCACCAGGGCCAACGCCGATTCAAACCGTGGGTCGGTCAGGTCGCGATAATAGGTGCCAAGCTGGCTGACCAGCACCATGCCCTTGTAGACGATGGTGCGGCATGACAGCGACACCGGGTAGTACTGAGCGGTCGCACGGTCCTGCCGCTTGTAGATCTTGTTGGACACAGACTTGCGCAGCACGAACAGCTGCCGCTCGAACTCGGCCTCGTCTTCGACGCCTTCGCCGCGCCCGATGATCAGCTGCATCTGCACAGGCTCTGTCGCCAGAACCGCTTCGCCCAGATCGGAATTGTCGACCGGCACAGCCCTCCAGCCCAGAAAGATCTGGCCCTCCTCGGTCACGGTCTGCGTGATGACGCTCTCGCACAGCGCCCTGATCTCGGGATCACGCGGCAAGAAGAAATGCCCGATGGCGTATTGGCCGGGCTCTGGCAGCGTGATGCCCAGCCCGGCACATTCTTCGGCAAAGAACCGGTGCGGGATCTGCACAAGGATGCCGCAGCCATCACCAAGCTTGGGGTCTGCGCCAACTGCGCCGCGATGATCGAGATTGTGCAGGATCTGCAGACCCTGCTGCACGATGGAATGTGACTTCACATTCTTCATGTTCGCGATGAAGCCGACCCCGCAGGCATCCTTCTCGAATGCCGGATCATACATGCCCTGCTTTTCGGGCATGTCTGGATTGGTCAGCATGTAACGCGCGTCATCGCCGGCCGCTTGACCGGTCTTGCCGCTGTCCTTCGTGGTGCTGATCCTGGTCATCGCAAACCCTCCACCGCATGTACGCCGGTCTTCCGCGTACGTACTGCCAAATTGCACAGTTCACACCGTCCACTGAGTCCTTTTTGGAGGGCTCGGGTGCGGTAAATTTGCAGGATGGCTTGGTGCTGGATAAGGCGCCTCGCGTCTCCCGCGGGCGCAGACCTCGACCTGTGTTCAGGCCGTGATGCGCCCGGTCGCACGGACCGCTTTGCGGCCAGTGCGTTTGGTCGTCGATTTCGATGTGGCTTTGACGGCGCGCGTCATCATCCAACCCCGGCTCGATCAGTGAACACATTCATATTACGACAGTGATACTGTCCTATCGAGATCGGAACATGCCAGATCATCCTGCGGGGCGCAAGTGGCACTTTGGATGCAGATCGATATTTTAGATCGTATCCCGCATGGCACGGGACACAAAACAACCTTGCAGGGGCCCGCTCCTGTCCGAGCATGACCTGCGGATGCGCCACGCACCAGGTTGCCGCATGCAGCGCGTCGCTTGCAGCCCGGCAACCTCCCGCGCTATGCAGCGCCATGGCCATGACCTCCTTGAATTTCGCCAGCGACAACGCCGTGGGTGCCAGCGCCAAGGTGATGGCCGCCATTGCAGCCGCCAATGACGGTGCTGCACTTGCTTATGGCAACGATGCCTGGACCCGCCGTGTCGACGAGGCCATGTCGGCGCTGTTCGGGCGCGAGGTGATCGTCTCGCTTTTGCCCACCGGCACGGGTGCCAACGCGCTGGCGCTGGCCTGCGTGACCCGGCCCTGGGGCGCTGTGCTGACCCATGAGGAAAGCCACATCTCGGATGATGAATGTGGGGCGCCGGAGTTTTTCACCGATGGCGCAAAGCTTGTCGGCCTCGCAGGGTATGGCAGCAAGCTGACGCCACAGGTGGTGACAGCCCGTCTGGGCCGGATGCCTGCGGGCGCCATCAAGCAAGTGCAGCCGCAATGCCTGTCGATTTCGCAAGCGACGGAGAGCGGGCTTGTTTATACCCCCCAGGAGGTTGCAGCGCTCTCAGCCGCCATTCGCCCGCGCGGATTGGCACTGCACATGGACGGGGCGCGCTTTGCCAATGCCGTTGTGGCGCTTGGCTGCACACCTGCCGAGATCACCTGGAAG
This sequence comes from Allobosea sp., assembly GCA_031375605.1. GTDB lineage: Bacteria > Pseudomonadota > Alphaproteobacteria > Rhizobiales > Beijerinckiaceae > Allobosea. Next base: position 2,441 of record JANMIB010000029.1, read on the forward strand.
GCCGGCGTCGATGTTCTCAGTTTCGGGACCACCAAGAACGGTGCATGGGCCGCTGAAGCCGTGGTTTTCTTCGATCCTGCGCAGGCCGCTGAGATGCCATGGCGGCGCAAGCGCGGGGGCCACACGCTCTCGAAGGCCAGGTTCATCGCAGCCCAGTTCGAGGCGCTGCTGGACAACGGCCACTGGCTCGATCTGGCACGGCACGCCAATACCATGGCCACAAGACTCGCCACCGGATTTGCACAGATCCCCGGCATCAGGCTGGGATGGCCCTGCGAGGCGAATGCGGTGTTCCCCATCATGCCTGCCGGGCTGGCAGCTCGGCTCAGGGGTCACGGTGCTGTATTTTATGACTGGACCGGGGGCGCGCTTGCCCCCGACAATGCCCTGAAATCCGGTGAAAGCATCAGCCGGTTCGTCTGTTCATTTGCAACCCGCGTTGAGGATGTGGATGCGCTGATCGCCCTCGCCGCGCATCTACAGGCAAGCCAAAGCTGACATGATGCACTCACCAATTGCCGCATCTGTGCCGCAATCATGGTGAACAAACCCTGAGGGCGCGTTGCAACAGGCTATCAGGGTCAATCCATCTCATGAATCAGGTTCGCTGGACCATGCTGTGCGGCATTGCCGCCTTGTCCGCAGGTGCCGTCATCGTGCCGGTGCCGGCCTCTGCTCAGGTCTACTACAGCTATGGCCACTCATATGGTCATGCTTACCCGCCTGCCTACCAACCCGCCTATCCGCGAGCTTATTCGCGCCCCTACCCTCCTGCTTATCTTGCGCCGATGCGCCAGTCACCATTGCCGCCCAGCGAGATCATCAGCATCCTGACGGAAGACCATCGCTTCAAACGCGTCGGGCAACCCAGATTTGGCGGCCACATCTACACGGTCGATGGCATCAACCGGGTCGGCGCGATCGTGCGGGTCTATGTCGACTCGTTCAACGGCAG
>JANMIB010000040.1:0-3324 GCA_031375605.1 Allobosea sp.
AGCAGCCGTGCAGCGTCAGGGTCTGCCGTCTGCACCTCCGCCATCAGGCCTTGCAGCTCGGTCGTGCTCAGGCTTTCCAGCTCGCGGCCCTTGAAAGCGCCAGCGATGATGTTGCCGCGCATCGCGCCAGTGTCATGGTCAAGCTCCATGGCAATCGTGCGCGAGGCGACGCTTGATGTCTTGCCTGGCGACAGCTTGTCATCCGATTTGCGCCAGTTGCTCGTCCATTGCGAAAAGGGGTGGCTGTAGGCCCAGCCCAGCAGCCATGCGCCAAACCCGCCAACGAGCATGGCCATGTCGAGCCGGCCACGCATGAACAGAAGCACCGCCACCGCCATGGCGGCTCCCCCGCCAAGTTTCTTGATCAATGCTGCAACCTTGGCAGGGTTCGAGCCAGCAAAGAACTTGGCGACCCACCAGATCGCGATGAGGGCGGCCAGACCATACAGCAGCGCCATCAGCCCTTGCTCCCCATCTGGGTCAGCAGCCCGCGCGCTTGTGCATCCCGCGCGGCCAGACGCTGCAAGGCAGCGTGTCCGCCTGCCGCATAGGAGGCCGCCGCCTTCAGCAGGTCCAGCAATTGCGCAGCGGAACCCGCATCAAACCGCGCATAGGCCCCGCCCGTCAGCCGTGCAATTTCGCGAAACGTGGCTGCCGCAGCCACATCATGCCCTTCCTGAAACATGAAACCTTTCACGCCGATGAGCCGAAGTTCGCCCGCCATCGCGCACAGATCATCCGCATGCTCTTCCATTGCATCTCCGACGAACACGAAAGCCCTCACAGGCTGGCGTTTCGCCTCGCCCTTTACATGCGCAAGCACGCGCCCGATCTGCGTCTGCCCACCCTGACAATCGATTCTCGTCATCAGGCTTTTTAGCTTGCGTGGATCGCCGACCCAGCCTGATGCACGGCATTCTGCCATCCCTCTGAAGTAGACAAGCTGCACACCCAGCCCACCCAGCGCGGCACATGCCTCGAACATCTGGCCCTGCAGCGAGCAGGCCATGTCCCAGGTCGGTTGGCGGCTCAACGTCGCATCCATGGCGAACACGAGCCGCCCTGCGCCAGGCAAGGGAGCAACCTCGGCCACCTCACGCGCCGATTTCAGAAAGCTCTCGATCTCCGCCTTGCCGGATGGCGCGGCAACCGGTGCCTTGTTCTGTGTCTTTGGCAGGTCTGCCATGAAAGCCTCTGAATCATCCAGATCATCTTATACGGCTGATATTGGCGCTCCCTGCGCAAATTGCCATGTCCGGCACAAGCAAAACCACTTGACTTCACAAGCACGCGACGTCAAACAGCAGTGTGATTTGAGCCGGGCGCGACCCGGCGTTTTTGTTGCGCTGCCAGGTTGGCTGCGAGACCAGACAAGCAGGTGCCCCATGGCCAAGGCCGTAACCATCAAGATCAGGCTCGTTTCGACAGCTGACACCGGATATTTCTACGTGACGAAAAAAAATTCGCGCACGATGACCGAGAAGATGACCAAAACAAAGTATGATCCGGTTGCTCGCAAGCACGTCGAGTTCAAGGAATCAAAGATCAAGTGATCTGGCAGGAAACCGCGACAAGCGGTCCATGCCAAACGAAAAAAGGCGCTCCCTGGAGCGCCTTTTTTGTTGTCTCGTGCTGCCATGAAGAGAAGTGGGCGGGTGGGGGCGGATCTTAGGAGGCCAGAAAAACCCCCAACCAACCGGCCGAGCCCTCGAATTCCCAGGAGATGCGGCGGACCTGAGCATCCGTGGGCAGCTCGGCGAACGCTTATGCAGCGCCGTCGTTGGCATGACCCTAGAGGGTGTCTTGAACGAGAAGCAATGCCAGCCCGGCCCCAAACCACTTTCATCGGCTGTAAACCTTAACCCGAAAGCACGCTGGTTAAGGCTCACAATACTCAAAACTCCAGAACGCTCCCACATTCCTGCACAGCGTGTTCCCCTCGTCCGCGACACCCGCACCGAATGACAAATCTCCCGCAGCTGATAGAGATGGTAAAACGCTCACAGCCGAGGTTTCGCCATGCTTGCCAATGCGCCACGCCCGTTCAACTTCGATCTTGGCGAGACGGCTGATGCCATCCGCGAGACGGTCAAGGATTTCGCGCAGGAGAAGATTGCGCCGCTCGCCGCCAGGATCGACAAGGAAGACTGGTTTCCCCGCCATCTGCGGCCCGAAATGGGCGCGCTGGGCCTGCACGGGATCACGGTCGAGGAGGAATGGGGCGGCGCCGGTCTTGGCTACCTCGAACATGCCATCGCCATGGAAGAAGTCAGCCGCGCCTCAGCCTCGGTCGGCCTGTCATATGGCGCGCATTCCAACCTGTGCGTCAACCAGTTGCGCCGCTGGGGCAATGATGACCAGAAAAAGCGCTATCTCGGCAAGCTCGTCACTGGCGAGCATCTGGGCGCTCTCGCCATGTCTGAGCCAAACGCAGGCTCCGATGTCGTGTCGATGCGCCTGCGTGCCGACAAGAAGGGTGACCATTACGTCCTCAACGGCTCGAAGATGTGGATCACCAATGGCCCGCAGGCCGAAACGCTGATCATCTACGCCAAGACAGACATGGATGCCGGATCACGCGGCATCACGGCATTTCTGGTCGAAAAGGGCTTCAAGGGTTTCTCGGTGGCGCAAAAGCTCGACAAGCTCGGCATGCGCGGCTCAGAGACTGGCGAGCTGGTATTTCAGGATTGCGAGGTCCCGGAAGAGAACATCATGGGCGGCCTCGGCAAGGGCGTGCAGGTGCTGATGAGCGGCCTCGATTACGAGCGCGCGGTGCTGGCGGCAGGTTCACTTGGCATCATGCAGGCGTGCATGGACGTGGTCATGCCCTACATCCACGAGCGCAAGCAATTCGGCAAATCCATCGGCGAGTTTCAGCTCGTGCAGGGCAAGGTCGCCGACATGTATGTGATGATGAATGCCTGCAAGGCCTATGTCTATGCGGTCTGCAAGGCCTGTGACCGGGGTGAAACCACCCGCGAGGACGCTGCCGGTGCCATCCTCATCGCAGCCGAGAAGGCCACGCTGATGGCGCTCGATGCGATCCAGCTCCTCGGCGGCAACGGCTACATCAACGACTATCCCACAGGCCGCCTGCTGCGTGACGCCAAGCTCTACGAGATCGGCGCAGGCACCAGCGAAATCCGCCGCATGCTGATCGGGCGGGAACTGTTTGAAAAGACGCGGTGAGGAATCACCGTCATTGCGAGCGCAGCGAAGCAATCCAGATCTACAGCGCAGCTGGATTGCTTCGCTGCGCTCGCAAATACGGGTGTCAGCGCGCGGAAGCGTGATAGCAGTGCCATCAATCTCCATGCCAAT
>JANMIB010000117.1:0-7072 GCA_031375605.1 Allobosea sp.
GCCACATCGAGCCGCACGGTGCGTGTGCCCGCAAGCCAGAAGCTCACGCGGACGCCACCTTCGGCGCGCACGAAAGCGGGCATCAAAGGCACGGCCTCTGGCGTTGTCACGTGGTGGCGATCAGGCCGGTCAAGCATGTGATTGGTGCGTGTTCCCCATTCAGATCTTCGCGCCTCGGGTTTTTGCCTGCATGGGAGGAGAAACACGTGGCTGCACGAATTTTGGGCAATATTGGGCTGGCAAAGGGTCCAAAATCCACACATCCTCATCCTGAGCCCGTCGAAGGATGAACTCCAGTTTGTGCAACCCTGGAACTTCTCCTTCGACGGGCTCAGGATGAGGATTGTGGTGGTCGTATCAATCCTACCGCCCCCTCATTCTCGTCTCAGCGCTGAGGCAAAGGATCGTGAACAGCATCTGCGCCCCGCAATGGGCGGTGTTGCTGGTGCCGTCATATTGCGGGGCGACCTCGACCACATCGCCGCCGATGATGTTGGCACCGCGCATGCCGCGCAGGATCGCCAGCGCCTCGCGCGAGGTCAGCCCGCCGACTTCAGGCGTGCCTGTGCCGGGCGCATAGGCTGGATCGAGCGAATCGACATCGAAGGTGATGTAGGTCGGCCCATCGCCGATCACCTGCCGCGCCTTGGCGATCACGGCATCAATGCCCATCGTGTCGATCTCGTTGGCATGGATCATGGTCATGCCGCTCATCGTGGAAAACTCCCACAGATATTCGGCTCCGCCACGGATCCCGATCTGGATCGTGCGGTCGGGGTCGAGCACACCGTCCAGCACCGCTTGCCGGAAAGGCCCGCCATGGTGGAACTTGGTGCCCTCATAGGGGCCGGATGTGTCGGCATGGGCATCGATGTGCAGCATGCCGACCGGGCGCATGTTTCCTCCCGCGTCCTTGCCGATGGCTTTGAGGATTGGCAGCGTGATCGAATGGTCGCCACCAACTGCAACAGGGATCACGCCTGCTGCATGGATCATGGCAAAGTGCGCTTCGATGTCCTCATGGCATTGCTCGAGCGAGTAACGCGAGCGAAACGGCACGTCACCAATGTCGGCGATGGCGCAATCCACGAACGGTGCCGTCCCCATCACATGGTCCATCGGCCCGATACGCTCGATGTTGCGGACGGCGCGCGGCCCGAGGCGCGAGCCAGCACGGTTGCTGACACCAAGATCCATCGGCACACCGCAGATCGCAATGTCCAGCCCGCCAAAATCCGGCAAGGATGGTGCATCGGGCCTGTAAGGCGCGCCGCAGAAGGTTGCGATGTCGGCAAATGGCCATTTGCGCTTGTCAGATCCTTTGAACTGGCCAGCAGACACGCGCGCAAATTCCGGATTGAAAAAATCTCCGACATTGGCGTCGGCAAATTGCTTACGGAGCCGGGCGAGTTTGTCTTCATCCATCAGACTGCCTCATCTTTAAGCATGCGTCTCACGTCTTTGTCATTGCGTCATGCGTTTGGCGCAGTTGTTAGGGCATCTGAATTCAGCGATCTTGTCGACAGGCGATGCGTCCCGAACATGCCGTCGCATTGGAAACAAACCAAGGACTTTCAGCCATGCAGAGACGTCAATTTGTCAAAGCCGCCGCCGCAGGTGTTGCTGCAGGGGCCATTGCAAGCCCAGCCATTGCGCAGTCAATGCCGGAGGTGAAATGGCGGTTGACGTCCAGCTTCCCCAAATCACTGGATACGATCTATGGCGGCGCTGAAACCATTGCCAAGATTGTTGCCGAAATGACGGACAACAAGTTCCAGATCCAGGTGTTTGCCGCTGGCGAAATCGTTCCGGGCCTGCAGGCGCTGGATGCTGTCAGCAATGGCACGGTCGAGGCCTGCCACACGGTGTCGTATTATTATGTCGGCAAGGATCCGACCTTCGCCGTGGCCGCGTCGGTGCCCTTCGGCCTCAATGCGCGCCAACAGAACGCCTGGCTCTGGCAGGGCGGCGGCAATGAGATGTTCAACGAGTTCTACAAGAAATTTAATGTCTATGGCCTGCCTGCAGGCAACACCGGAGCCCAGATGGGCGGCTGGTTCCGCAAGGAAATCAAGAGCGTTGCCGACATGAGCGGTCTCAAGATGCGCATTGGCGGCATTGCCGGGCAGGTCTTGCAGAAGCTGGGCGTGGTGCCTCAGCAGATCGCGGGCGGCGACATCTATCCGGCGTTGGAGAAGGGCACCATTGACGGTGCCGAGTGGGTTGGCCCGTATGACGACGAGAAGCTGGGCTTCAACAAGGTCGCGCCGTTTTACTATTATCCTGGCTTCTGGGAAGGCGGCCCTGCGGTCCATGCCATGTTCAATCTGGCCAAGTGGAACGCCTTGCCTGCCTCCTACAAGGCTATTTTGACTGCGGCCTGCCATCAGGCCAACACCATCATGCAAGCCAAGTATGACATGGTGAACGTGCCGGCGTTGAAGCGGCTCGTCGGAGCGGGCGCGCAGCTCAGGCCATTTCCTGCTGATGTGATGGAGGCTTCGTTCAAGGCATCCAATGAGCTTTACACCGAGATTGCTGGCAAGAATGCTGATTTCAAGGCTGCCATCGACGCCATGCGCGCGGTTCGTGGAGACGCTTATCTGTGGTGGCAGATCGCGGAATACAGCTTCGACACCTTCATGATCAGGTCGCGCGCGCGCGGCTGACATACTGGTTCTGACTGCCATGTGACAGGGCGGGCCGCGAAAGCGGCCCGTTTTTTTGGCACCTGTTCAGCAGCGTCCTGATTTGCGCATCAGGTCGAAGGAAACGCTTGCGAAACATGGCGACATTTGGATATGTCTATTTTGCAAGTTCGCCGTGTGATTTACGCGCATCTCAAAAAGCGAACACCAGGGGTCGAAACGACCATACGAGGAGATTCAACACGATGAAGCGTCGTCAGTTTTTGAAGACTGCTGCGGTTGGCGCAGCAGCCGGTGCGATTGCCAGCCCAGCCATTGCCCAGTCGATGCCAGAAGTGAAGTGGCGTGTCACGTCGAGCTTTCCGAAGTCTCTTGACACCATTTTCGGTGCGTCTGAAGTGATGGCCAAGGCTGTTGCGGAAGCCACCGACAACAAGTTCCAGATTCAGGTCTTTGCCGCTGGTGAAATCGTCCCCGGTTTGCAGGCAGCAGATGCCGTGACCAACGGCACCGTCGAGATGGCCCACACGGCATCCTATTACTATGTCGGCAAGGATCCGACCTTCGCGTTTGGCACAGCCGTGCCTTTCGGCCTCAATTCGCGCCAGCAGAACGCCTGGTTCTACCATGGCGGTGGCATGGCGCTGATGAATGACTTCTACAAGAAGTACAACATCTATGCCCTTCCAGGCGGCAACACGGGCTGCCAGATGGGCGGCTGGTTCCGCAAGGAACTCAAGACCGTTGCAGATCTTCAGGGCGTCAAGATGCGCATCGGCGGCTTCGCCGGCCAGGTCCTGCAGAAGCTCGGTGTTGTGCCGCAGCAGATTGCCGGCGGCGACATCTACCCGGCGCTGGAAAAAGGCACCATTGATGGTGCCGAATGGGTCGGCCCTTACGACGATGAAAAGCTCGGCTTCAACAAGGTTGCGCCTTTCTACTATTATCCGGGCTGGTGGGAAGGTGGCGCGGCGCTGCACTTCTTCATCAACCAGGCAAAGCATGACAGTCTGCCGCCTGCCTACAAGTCGATCCTGGCCTCCGCAGCTGCCCTCGCGAATGTCGATATGCAGGCCAAGTATGACGCCCGCAACCCCGCCGCTCTCAAGCGTCTGGTAGGTGCAGGCGCCCAGCTTCGCCCGTTCTCGAACGAGATCATGGAAGCCTGCCTCAAGGCCGCCAACGAGGTCTACGCCGAGACGTCGGCCAAGAACGCCGAGTTCAAGAAGGTCTATGACGCCATGGTGCCATTCCGCAACGACCAGTACCTCTGGTGGCAGATTGCCGAGTACAACATGGACACCTTCATGATCCGCGCCCGCGCCCGCGGCTGATCGCCTGAACCTCGCAGGACGCTGACGATCGTTCGACCGTCAGGGTCCTGCCGGCATCCGGCGACAGAACCGGACATTTCATCTTGACCCCGGCGGAGACGCCGGGGTTTTTTGTGGCCCGGACATGGGGTATGCTGCGCCGGACATCGATTTTCAGCGGACGCCGCCCTTGCGCAAAGCCAATATCCTGATCGTGCTCCTGTCATGCGCGCCCCTCGCGGCTCCTGCCGCTGCGCAGATTGCGCAGCCCATTCCGCGCCAGCGCGGCGTCCTGGCCGAGCCGATGAAGCCGCATCATCGGCAGGAGGCGCTGCTGGCCTGCCCCGAATACGGTCCAGGTTTCGTGCGCCAGCCGGGAAGCAGGACATGCGTGAGGATCAGCGGGCAAGTGCGTGGCGAAGTGGGCGTCAGGCAGCGCGGTTCGAACTTGCAGGACGGGCCCGGCTTCAATGCGCGCGGTCGGATCATGCTGGACACGCGGACCGAGACCGAGCTTGGCCCGCTTCGCCTGGTGTTTCGCGGCGATGGAAAATCGGGAAGCAACTGGATGGCTCGGTGACCTTGTTTGGCCTTCAGTTTATGCGTGCACAAAAAAGCCCGGTCGCGAAACCGGGCTTGTTCGTTTGCAACGGGCAATCCGTCACTGGATCCTTGGCGGCTGGCTGAGGTCCAGCGGCGGCAGGCCTCCTGGCAAGCCTCCAGGCGGATCGAGGCTCGGAATCCCGATACTGTTGAGCTGGTTGTTGATCTGATCCTGGTTTAGTTGAATGCCCGATTTCTTGTAGTGCATCACCATCTGCGGGAAGGTGATGACAAGGCCGACCATGATGCACTGGATGATCACGAACGGCACGGCACCCCAATAAATCTGACCCGTGGTGATCGGCTCCATCGATTTGCCCGTGACCTTGTCGGTGTAGGCAAATTTCGGAGCCACGGAGCGCAGGTAGAACAGCGCGAAGCCGAAGGGCGGGTGCATGAACGAGGTCTGCATGTTGACGCCGAGGATGACGCCGAACCAGATCAGGTCGATGCCAAGTTTCTCGGCAGCAGGTCCGAGCAGTGGCACCACAATGAAGGCAAGCTCGAAGAAGTCGAGGAAGAAGGCCAGCAGGAAGACCATGATATTGACCACGATCAGGAAGCCGGCCTGGCCACCTGGAAGCGATGTCAGCAGGTGCTCGACCCAGATGTGTCCGTTCACGCCATAAAACGTCAGCGAGAACACGCGCGCACCAAGCAGGATGAACAGCACGAAAGCCGAGAGCTTGGCGGTCGACTCCGTGGCGGACCGGATCAGGGCGAAGTTGAGGCGTCTTGGCTCGCTCGACATGTAACGCTTGAGGCCGGCCAGTGCGATGGCACCGGCAGCACCCATGGCACCGCCTTCTGTCGGTGTCGCCACACCGATGAAGATGGTGCCAAGCACCAGGAAGATCAGCGCGAGTGGAGGCACCATGACGAAGGTGACTTGCTCTGCCATCCGCGACATCATGCGGAAACCCGTGGCGCGCTCGATCAGGCCGACCACGGTGGCGTAAAGTGCGCCGGCTGCGAGGGCTTCGGAGAGCAATGCCCAGCTTGGGTAGCCATTCTGCTTCAGGTAGTACCAGCCCGCGATCAAGGCCATTGTGGCCAGTGCGGTCAGGATGACTTTTGAAGCTCCGAACAGTTTGTTAAACACGGCGCATAGGAACGACACGACGACCCCGACCGACATGGTCAGGATCACGAAATCAGCACCATTCTTGATGCTTGTCTGGGTCATGACATAATAGCCGACGACGGCGGAGAACAGCACCAGCACACCAAGTTGCCAGACACCGCGCGAACCATCAGGTTCCTTGAAGCCGATATCGGCAACAGGCAGGCCCGGCACATAGGACGGGCGCAGGATCGTGACCAGGAAGATATAGCCCGCATACATTGACGCAAGAACAAGGCCGGGAATGAAGGCCCCTTCATACATGTCACCAACAGAGCGTCCGAGCTGATCAGCCATCACGATCAGCACAAGCGAAGGCGGGATGATCTGTGCCAGCGTACCTGACGCGGCGATCACACCCGATGCAACACGTCGGTCATAGCCATAGCGCAGCATGATCGGCAGCGAAATCAGGCCCATCGAGATCACAGAGGCCGCTACCACGCCGGTTGTCGCGGCAAGTAGCGCACCCACGAAGATGACCGCATAGGCGAGGCCGCCGCGGATGGTTCCGAACAACTGGCCGATCGTGTCGAGCAGGTCTTCAGCCATGCCGGAGCGCTCAAGCACAAGGCCCATGAAGGTAAAGAACGGGATGGCCAGGAGCACATCGTTGTTCATCGTGCCATAGATGCGTTCCGGCAAGGCTTGCAGGAAATTCGGGACGAACAGGCCAAGTTCGATGCCGATGATGGCAAAGAAAAGCCCGTTTGCCGCCAGCGCGAACGCCACCGGATAGCCCAGCAGCAAAAACACGACGAGCGCGGCGAACATGATCGGCGCCATGTTGTCCTTGACGAAGCCAGACAGCCCGCCACCGGCGGTCGCTGCCATCGCATCGCCGGAATGAAGGATCAGAAGGAGCGCGAGAGCGGCAAGGACGAGGCCGGTCGCACGGGGAAGAAGCGATGAGAACATCGGTCGATCTCCGGAATGAGGACGCGCGGGGGCTGTCACTTGCTGTTCTTTCCAGCGCCGTAGGGCACTGTGGTGATGGGTGCGATGCCGTCAGCCTCGGCCTGCTTCAGCAGACGTTCCGCCTCGGCAAGCGCAGCAGCTGCATGCCCTCCATCGCTTGACGTGTGTGTCGTGTCCTCGATGTCTCCGCGCATGATGGCGATGCGCTTGATAATTTCGGAGATGGCCTGGATGGCCAGCAGCGCAAATCCGATGACCACGAGCGACTTTGCTGGCCATTGCGGCAAGCCGCCCGCATTCAGCGATTGCTCGTTGAGCGCGAAGGAACGCGTGAAAAACGGCCAGCCATCGATGATCATGATCAGGCAGAACGGCATCAGGAACAGCACATGCCCGACCAGATCGATGGTGTGTTTCAGCCATTGCGGAAACAGGCTGTTCACGATGTCGATGCGGATATGTTCCTG
>JANMIB010000126.1:0-2474 GCA_031375605.1 Allobosea sp.
GTTGATCCTGCCCTCGATCACGCTCGGCCTCATCCAGATGACGCTGATCATGAGGCTGGAGCGATCTGAAATGATGGAAGTGCTCCGCACCGACTATGTGAAGATCGCCAAGGCGCGGGGATTGACAGATCATGACGTCAATTACCGCCATGCCTTGAAAAACACGCTGATCCCGGTCATCACCATCACTGGCCTGCAACTCGGCGCGCTCATTGCTTTCGCCATCATCACCGAGACGGTGTTCCAGTGGCCGGGCATGGGCCTGATGTTCCTGCAAGCGGTACAGACGGTCGATATTCCGATCATGTCGGCCTATCTCTTGCTCGTGGCGACACTGTTCGTGCTGATCAACCTGATCGTCGACATGCTCTATGCCGTGGTCGATCCGCGCATCCGCATTTCCGGCAAAGCGGCTTGAGGAACAAAGTCGATGTCAGCGCCCCCAAACGTCAGCAATGTCCTCGTGCCAACCAAGCCGGCCCGCCCACCCTCACTCGCGGCGCGGTTCATCCAATCTGACCTGTGGTATTCGTTCACCCGTTCATGGCTGACCATGATTTCGGCACTGGCGACGTTCATCCTCATCTTCTCGGCGATCTTCGCGCATCAGATCGCACCGAACGACCCGTTCAATCTTGCTTCGCTCAGCTTGCTTGATGGCGGCAAGCCGCCGGGCTGGCTGGCGGATGGCGAATGGCGCTTTCCGCTCGGCACGGACCAGCAGGGGCGGTGCGTCCTGTCATCCATCCTGTTCGGCATGCGGATCTCGCTGACCGTCGGCTTCCTCGGCGTCGTGCTCGCCGCCACAATCGGGATCACGCTCGGGCTTGTCTCGGGTTATCTCGGCGGCACGGTCGACAGCGTCATCATGCGCATCGCCGATGTGCAGCTGACCTTTCCCGCCATCCTGATCGCGCTCCTGATCGACGGCACCATGCGGGCGCTGGTCGGCACGGCGAAATCCGAGGTGCTGGTGTTCTGGGTGCTTGTGGTCTCGATCGGGCTCAGCTTCTGGGTGCAGTATGCCCGCACGGTGCGCGGCTCGACCATGGTGGAGCGCAACAAGGAATATGTGCAGGCCGCACGGCTGATCGGGCTTGGCAAAGTCACCATCCTGTTTCGCCATGTGCTGCCCAACGTCATCGGGCCGGTGCTTGTCATCGTCACCATCAACATGGCGCTGGCGATCATCACCGAGGCGACCTTGTCATTTCTTGGCGTCGGCCTGCCGCCCACGGAGCCTTCGCTTGGCACGTTGATCCGCATCGGCAACGAGTTCCTGTTTTCAGGCGAATGGTGGGTCGTGATCTTTCCGGGCCTGACGCTCGCGGCGCTGGTTCTGGCCATCAATCTTCTGGGTGACTGGCTGCGTGACGCACTGAACCCGAAACTGCGGTGACCTGCCCTGAAAATCGGCCATCAGCCCGTTTTGATGCAGACCGAAAACACAATTGCATCGGCGCGTGGGTGACAGACGCACGGGGACGCTCTAGTTTGATTTCTGGCTTTCGCCTTGCGCGAAGAAACATGAGGTTGGGAGACGGACATGACACATTTCAAGACACTCGCGACGGCTGGCGCGCTGATGGCCGCCACCTTCCTGACGACAGTGGCTGCGGATGCCAAATCGCTGCGCTGGGCCCGCTCGCAAGATGCGACAACCCTTGACCCACATTCTGGCAATACCGGCCCCAACCATGTGCTGATGCACAACATCTATGAGCCGCTGGTCATCCGCGCTTTCGATGGCAAGATGAGCGGTGCTCTCGCAACATCCTGGCGCGTTCTTCCGACCGATCCGACTGTGTGGGAATTCAAGCTCCGCCCGAACGTCAAGTTTCACAACGGCAATGCCTTCACCGCAGATGATGTCGTGTTCTCGATGAAGCGTGCACTGAAGCCCGCTGCCGACATGAAGTCGCTGCTGGTTTCGGTCGAAGACATCATCAAGATCGATGACCTGACCGTGCACTTCAAGACCAAGGGTCCGAATCCGCTCCTCGTCAACAACCTGACCAACCTGTTCATCATGGACAAGGAATGGAGCGAAGCGAACAATGCCGGTGACCCGCAGAACCTGCGCGAGAAGGTCGAGAACGGCGCGACCCGCCAGGCTGTCGGCACCGGCGCTTTCCAGCTTGTGACCCGCGAGCCTGATGTGCGCACCGTGATGCGCACCTATGCAGGCCATTGGGGCGCGGCAGAAGCCAACCACGGCATCACCGAGATCGTCTATCGCCCGATCGCGGAGGCGGCCACCCGAGTGGCGGCGCTGCTGTCTGGCGAAATCGACTATCTGCAGGATGTGCCCGTCCAGGACATCGCGCGGCTCCAGACCTCGAACGGCATCCGCGTCAACCCCGGCCCTGAAAACCGTCCGATCTTCCTGGGCATGAACGTCGGTGCCGCCGAGTTGAAATCTTCGGACGTCAAGGGCAAGAACCCGTTTGCCGATGTGCGCGTGCGCCAGGCGG
>JANMIB010000169.1:0-5537 GCA_031375605.1 Allobosea sp.
ATCCGCACCCGCCTTGATTTCCTCACGCGCGGCCTTGCGCACGGCGTCGACCCCGTCCGCCAGCCGCCCAAGGCAGCCAAGGCGGCTCTGCAGCCATTCGGTCGGCCGGTTGTCAAAGCGGCCGCGCAGGTCAGCATGGCCATTTGTCTGGGACAGGGCCTTGCCGCTGATCACCAGGCGCGGGCCTGTCAGCACGCCCTCCTGCTGCGCCATCTTGAGGCCGACATCGGCCCCGCCGACATCGCGGACGGTGGTGAAGCCGCGCATCAGCATGCCGTGCATGATCGAGGCCCCGCGCAGCGCCACGAGGCTGTCCGGCAGCATGGCGTTCTGGGCCAGGTTGGTCATCGTGGCGATGACATGCACATGGCAATCGATCAGGCCGGGCATCAGTGTCTTGCCCTTGAGGTCGATGACCTGGGCTGATGTGTTGCTGATGGGCTTTGACGAAACCTCCCGGATCACATCTCCTTCGATGAGGATGTGCATGCCGCCAGCCGGGCGGTCCTGGCTGCCGTCCACGATGGAGGCATTGGCGAGGATGATCTGTTTCGGCTTGCGGGTTGCCATGGTCATCTGTCCTTGATTTTAGCCTGGGTTTCAGCCCGTGCGGGTTCGTGTCGTGCGGTTGGCGATGATGGTGAGAAGGATGGTCGAGGCCATCAGGATAAAGGAAATGGCCGCTCCGAACGGCCAGTTGTTCTGCTGCACGAATTGGCCGTAGACCAGCGGCCCCATGGTCTGAAACCTTGGTCCGCCGAGCAGCACAGGCGTCGCATAGGCATTCATCGCCAGGATGAAGGTCAGGATCACGCCAGCCGCGGTGCCGGGGAGCGCGAGAGGCCAGATCACGCGCCAGAAAGCATGCCAGGGCGACGCCCCCAGGTTGAGGGCGGCCTCCTCGACCTGCCGCGAAATGCCCTCGATCACAGTCTGCAGCGTTAGCACCATGAAGGGCAGGTTCACCGCCGTGATCCCGATCACCACGGCAAGCTCCGTGTACATGATCGTCAATGGCTCGCTGGTCAGTCCAACGCCCATCAAAGTTGCATTGACGAAGCCCTTGTTGCCGAAAATCGCCATCCAGCCTGCTGCCCGCACGGCATTGCCCACGAACAGCGGCAGCACGATGAGGATGATCAGCATGTTCTTCCATGATGACTGCATGCGTGCCAGCCAGTAGGCGAGCGGGAAGCCCATGAGCAAGCACAACATCGTGGAAACGAAGGCCACGCGCAGCGTGCGCGCCAGAACAGCCATGTAGAAAGGATCGTTGAAGAATTTCGCATAGTTGGCGGCGCTCAAGGCATCGGTCATGCCCTTGCCGGATTCAAAGGCGTTGAAGCTGTAACGCAGCAGGATCAGCAGCGGTACAGCCATCATCAGGATGACGAACACGGTGGCCGGGCCGACCAGAATGGCTGCGAGCGACGTGCGTTCGCCCGCATACCCTGCTTGTCCGGTTGTCTGGCGCAAAGCCGTGCTCATGGTGCTGTTCCCGGCATCACGCCTTGAACGACTTGTCCCACCACTCCTTCAGCGCGCCGTCGTTCTTGGTGATGTAGTCGTTGTCGGGGTTGAGAAGGCGCTTTTGCTCATCGGGCGTGAAGCCGATGCGGGCTGCCAGATCAGGTGCAACGACAGCGTTGGTCACGGTGGGGTTGTAGCCGAAATCCACCGCGAAGGCCGCCTGCGGCGCGGGGTCGAGTGCGGCGTTGAGATAGGCATAGGCCCCGGCCTTGTTCTGGGCATTGCGTGGAATGGCCAACTCCGACACGAACAGCACGACGCCTTCCTTCGGAGCGACAGCCTGCACCGGAATACCTGCATTCTGCCATTGCACGGCACGGGCTTTCCACATGATGCAGAGGCCGATCTCCTCGGTCTGAAGAGCCTGTGCCAGCGCTTCGTTGCTGGGATATATCTTCACGCCGCCAGCCTTCAGCTCCATCAGCTTGGCTTTGCCGGGCTCGAAATTTGAAACCGAACCGCCGGAAGCCAAGGCCGCTGCCATCATGGTGTAGATGTACTGGATGTCGATGACGCCGGTCTTGCCCTTGTTGGCAGGATCGAACAGGTCGGCGAAACCGGTTGGCGGCTTGGCCACAAGCTTCGGGTTGTAGAGTATCACCAGCCCCGAATAGATGTGCGGGACCGAATAGTCCGATTTCAGCACCGGCAGAAGCCTTGCGGCATTCGGCATCTGGCTGAAATCGAGTTTCTCCAGCGTTCCCTGCGCCACCATCTCGGCAACGTTGACAGCAGACAGCGCCTGCACGTCGCTGGTGCCGCGCGGGAGCCGCTTCTCCGCAATGAGTTTGGCACGGCGCGGCGCGTCGGACGCCTGGTCCTGCACAAGCTCGAAACCCTTGGGCAGCAGCAGCGGTGTCTCGATGTTCTTGGCCAGGAGCCTGGCATAGTCACCGCCCCACGTGCCGACGACGACGCGCTTCATCTCCTGGGCGAAGGTGCCTGTTGGCAAGAGTGCGGACCCTGCCAGCGCTGCTGCGCCTCCGATCAGGCGACGCCGGTCTATCTTGTGTGACATGCTCATGGTGTGTTCCCTCCTGCATCCAAGTGGATGCTGCCAAATTCGATTAGTCCGTCAAGATCAGCCCGCTGTCCATGGGCCATTCCAGTTCGACGCTCTCGCCAACAAGCGGCAGCCTGACATCCGGCCGGTTGGGCACGGAAGCGACCATGCGCTCGCCGGTCGGCAGCAGGACATGGATGTCGGTTGCCGCACCCAGATAGGATGCGACCGTTACCGTGCCGTGCAGGCGATTGAGGTTTTTGCCAGTCGCTGATTTCAACGCCTGGGCGGTGAGATGCACATGCTCCGGGCGGATCGAGAAGGTCACGGCCCCGGCCCCGTTGCCCCGCGCACCCAGGTTGATCCTCGTGCCGCCCTTGCTGACGAAAAAACCGCCCGGATCGATCGTGCCGTCCATGAAGTTCGCACGGCCCACAAAGCCCGCGACAAATCTGTTTGCAGGGCGCTCGTAAAGATCGCGCTGGCTCCCGATCTGGCGCACTTGCCCCTCCGCCATTACCACAAGCCGGTCGGCCATGGTCAGGGCCTCCTCCTGGTCATGGGTCACCATCATCGTGGTCAGTCCCAGGCGCTGCTGCAACTCGCGGATTTCGACGCGGACCTCCGCGCGTAGCTTGGCATCGAGGTTCGAGAGCGGCTCGTCGAGCAGCAGCACATCAGGCCGGATCGCCAGCGCACGGGCCAGAGCCACCCTTTGCTGCTGGCCACCCGACAGGGCGCGGGGCATGCGCGCGGCGTATGGCCCCAGCCGCACCATGTCCAGCGCTTCGCTGACACGAATGGCGATGTCAGCCCTGGGCAGGCGCCGCATCTGGAGGCCGAACGCGACATTTTCGGCCACGCTCATGTGCGGGAACAGTGCGTAGGACTGGAACACCAGCCCGGTGTTGCGCAGCCATGGCGGGAGTGACGTGACATCGCGATCACCGACTGACATGCGCCCGGAGGTGGGCTTCACGAAACCGGCGAGCATGCGCAATGTCGTGGTCTTGCCACAACCCGACGGTCCAAGCAGCACCATGAACTCGCCCTGCGCAATGTCGAGCGTCACATCGGCAACAGCGGTCGTCTCGCCATAGCGCTTCACCAGTTGTGTGAGCTGGACGCGCGCCATGATCAGACTACCCGCGACAGTTTGACGAAATGGTTGGTCAGCAGCAAGGCCGATCCGATCAGCAGCATCTGATAGACGGACACCGCCGCAATCGTGGGATCGAGCTTCCATTCGAGATACTGCAGGATGGCAATGGGCAATGTCGTGCGTCCAGGGCCGACCAGGAAGAGGCTCATTTCCAGATTGCCGAACGACATGACAAAGCCGAACAGTGCCGCCGCCACGATGCCGGGCCTGATCATGGGCAGCGTAACGCGCCTGAAGGCAATCCAGGGTGTCGCGCCAAGGTTCAGCGCTGCCTCGCGGGTGCTCTGGTCAAAGCCCTCCAGGCTTGCCAGCACAAGGCGGACGGTCCAGGGAATCACGATCAGAACGTGGGCGGCGATGAGGCCACCTGCCGATCCGATGACAGCGAGGTTGTAGCCCTGACCATAGGCCATGATCTCGGCCTCGACCTGAAAGATGTAAAGCGCCGTTCCCAGCACGACGCCGGGAGCCACGATCGGCAGCAACAACAGCTGGTTGAGGCCCTTCGCCACACGGTCGTGCCGCCGCGCCAGTGCCAGAGCCGCCGGAATGCCAAGACAAAGGCCAATGATGGTGGCGGCCACGCCGACTTGCAGACTTGTGATGAACCCGGACACGAATTGCCGGTGCTCGAACACGGCGTTGAACCACCTGAGTGAATAGCCCCTTGGCGGAAAGACCGCAATTTCCTGTGCGAAAAAGGCCAGCCAGACAACAAAGACAATCGGCAGCAGGACAAAGCCCAAGCTCGTGAGAGCAGCTGCTGCGAGGGCACGGTCCCGCCAGCTCACAGAGCTTGCTCGCCATGGCTGGTCACGGATCGGGACACTCAAACTCCTGATGCAGGTGGTGGATGAAGAGCAATCTGTGCCATGTGGAACTTTCGAGCAAGCGGATAGATGTGGTTCCCACTGCAAAGCGGTCCGTTTGGTGTCTGGCGCGCGCTGCACCAGTGCCCTTCGGTTGGCTTGACGATATGCCGGGCCAGTCCCTACCTTCATTTGACCTTAGCGGGCCTTGCCGCGAGACGTTGCAGCATCTTTTTCTGAAAGCCCCACCATTGATCAAACTGAGTTTTCCACTGGGCCCGACAGATCGCGATTTCCGTGGTCATGGCAACACTCCACCTGCAATCCGCTGGCCGAAGGGCGCGCGGCTGGCGCTTTCGATTGTCGTCAATGTCGAGGAAGGGGCAGAGCTGTCGCTTGGTGCCGGGGATGCCTCGAACGAGTTCATCTACGAGGCGAACGAAAAGGTCGAGGGTGTGCGTGATCTGTGCATGGAGAGCCACTACGAATACGGCACACGGCGTGGCTGGGCCCGCATCCGTGCTGCGTTGAAGGCCCATGGCGCTCACGCGACGCTCAACGCCTGCGGCCGTGCGCTGGCCCACTCGCCGTGGCTGGCGGAAGAGGCTGTCGCCGATGGTCACGAAATCTCGTCACATGGCTGGCGTTGGGAGCGGCAGGTCCACATGAGCGAAGACGAGGAGCGCTCCGTGATCGCGCGGGCCGTGGAGGCGATCCGTGTCACGTCCGGCAGCCCGCCGGTGGGCTGGCATACCCGCTCCGCCACCTCATTGAGCACACGGCGGCTGTTGATCGAGCATGGCGGTTTCCTGTATGATTCCAATGCCTACAACGATGACATGCCGCACATGGTCAGCGATGAAGGCCGCGATCTCGTGGTGCTGCCCTATGCCTTCGACACCAACGACATGCGCTTCCAGCCCGGCGGCGGCTTTGTGCAGGGTGATGATTTTGCGCGTTATTGCATCGCCTGTTTCGACAGGCTCCATGCAGAGGCCGGTGACGAGCCACGGATGATGTCGGTGGGCCTGCA
>JANMIB010000178.1:0-5073 GCA_031375605.1 Allobosea sp.
CACCAACGCCGGCAACACCACCAACCGCGGCACAGTCGCATCGATGAGCAACACGGCTGGTAATTTCGGCAATGTCGGAACCGTGACGGGGGCATCGACGATCTCGGGCGGCTCGGTGATCAGCACCGGCTCATTCCAGAGCACGATTGGCATCACGGACGGCTTCTTCACCAACAATGCGGGCGGCACGGTTGCCGGGCTGGTCACCAACAACAATGTCGTCGTCAACAACGGCTCCTTGGCAGGCGGCGTGGCCAACGGCGCGAATGGCTCATTCACGAACAACGCCACGGGCACCACCGGCGCGGTGACAAATGCCGGAGTTGCAAGCAACGCGGGCACGGTTGCCTCGCTGGTCAACACCGGCTCCCCTTTCGCCAACTTCACCAACACCGGCATCATTGCGGGTGGGGCAACCGTCACCAGTGGCTTGCTGACAACCAGTGGCACGATCAATGGCGGGCTGACCAATTCCGCAAGGACGACAGCGTCCGGCATCATCGCGGGCGGAGTGGTCAACACCGGCACATTCTCGTTGACCGGCCCGCTGAACAACAGCGGCGGTGATGTCACTAACAATGCTCCGGGCACGGTCACGCTTGATGCCGGGACCAGCTTCACCAACATCGCCACTTTCACCAACAATGCCACGGCTGCCAATGCCGTGCTCGTCAATGCGGGCGCGAGCCTGTCAGCGGCGACCTTGCGCAATCTGGCCGGGACATTCACGAACCTCGGCACCGTGACAGCGCCGGTGATGAGCAATGCCGCAACCCTGACCAGCTCGGGCACATTGTCCGGAACCACAAGCTTCAGCAACACCGGCACGGTCAACGCGTCCGGCACATTCAACAGCGCTGCCGCCACCAACACGGGCGTGTTCACGGTCCAGGGCAATCTGGGCGGTGCGACAACCGCTTTCACAAACCAGGCAGGCGGCCTCGTCAATCTGGCGGGCGGCAACTTCACCGGCATCGGGACATTCAACAATGCCGGCACGTTCCAGTCCACGAGCGGGGTTGCTCGCACGCTTGGAGCCGGAACATTCAACAACCAGGCCACGGGCGTGATCAACCTGGCCAATGGCAGCATCAATGACCAGTTGACGATCACGGGTGCCTACGCCGGCACGGCGGGCTCCCAGGTTCGTGTGGACATCGACCTGTCACGTTCGGATGCTGGCGTCAGGGCCGACAGGGTCGTGGTGGCCGGTGCGGGCAGCGGTGCCAGCACGATCACGTTCAACATCATCAATCCGAACCGGACAGTGTTCGGCACGCCCATCGAGGTGATGAGCACGGGCACAGGTGCGGTGGCGGTCAACGAGGGCGAGATCGTTGCGGCGCGGCGCGGGTTCTTCGGCTACTTCCTGAAGCGTGAAGCCGCCGGTGCAGGCAGCAGCTATCAGGTTGTCTCGAACTTCAACTCGGGTCCGGTCGCCGGCGTGGCCTCCGGCATCACGGGGATGATCAGCAGCCTGCAGGCCGGCTTCCACCAGCCTGCATCAGCGATCATTTCGCGGCCTGACAACTGCCAGCCCAACCAGTTGACGGGTGGTCCTTTCATCCGCCTCAGCTCAGGCGAGACAACCTTGAAGAACAGCACAACAGGTGATGTCGCCGGTGGCGGTTCTCCATTCAGCGGGGCCTCGAAATCAGCGACACGTTTCAGCGGTGTGCAGACGGGCGCGGATATCGGCGTCTGCAACATCAACAACACCGGCTGGAATGTTCACACGGGCATCATGGGTGGTGTGGTCGAGACCAGCACGTCGGGGCTTTCGCGTACGCCTGATCCGTCTGGTGGCACGTTCTCGCAGACGCGGACAACGGCCAAGGTCGAGGTGCCCTTCATCGGGGCCTACATGTTCGCGACCAACGGGGCGTTCACGTCCGAGATCAACATTCGGAAGGATTTTTACAACGCCAGGGTCAGCGCGTTCGACCCTGTATCGGGCTTCAGCTTTGTCGGCCCTGGCCAGAAGCTGAAGGGCAACGGGTTGAACTTCAACGCCTCTCTGTCTTACCGGTTCAGTTTTGCTGAGAGCTGGTACATCGAACCTCAGGTCGGTTTCTCGAAGGGGACGACAAGGTTCAGTGCGCTGCAGTTTTCCAGCTCGACAACTGACTTCATGACATTCAGGCCATCCGACAGCATGTTGGGCCGCGTCGGCCTCAACGTGGGCACAGCTGTCCAGGCAACAGAAAACCTGGTTGTTGTGCCGTTTGTGAGCGCGGCGATCTGGCACGAGTTTGCCAAGCCGACCAAGGCGCAAGCCGTGTTCGGTTCCAGCGGCAACCAGACGTTTGATGTCCAGACGGATCGTGTCGGCACGTTTGGGCAGGTTGGCGCCGGTCTTCAGTTCCGCATGCTGAATACGCCGTTCGTCGGCTTTATCCGGGCCGATGCCCGCTTTGGCAGCAAGATCGAAGGCAAGGCCGTCAACGCAGGCCTTCGCATGCAATTCTGATCAGGCGAAGCAAGATCGGCAAAGCCTGCATCGGGCCAGGAAAGCTGGCCATCGCGCGTTATTTCAGGATTGCCCCACATAAGTCGCTTTGATGGTCAATCATTCTGTTTGATAAGCTGGGGTAACACGTTTGGCATGCGTGGATCCTCATGCGTACATCTTTTGCTTACTGTCTTTGGCATGCGTGTTTGGCCGAAAGTCCATATCGTGCTAACCAATGGTCAAGAGGAGAGTCATTGACATGTCATCAGGTTTCATCAAGCGAACAGGCGTCGTGCTTTGTGCCATTCTTGCAACCACATCTTTTGCAGCGGCCAATGATCTTGCAACCGAAGGGCGCTGGGCCGGACGTTCTGGCATGCCGGTTGATGCTGTTGCGCAAGCTACCAGCTTCGGAGATGATGATCTCGTGCTGACAACGGCAGCGCTGCCGCCGCGCCGTCCAAAGTCTCTCGCACAGGTCAGCACCCCGCGTGCCAAGCCCGTTTCTGCCCAGCAGTCGGTTGCACCGATCAGGGTTGCCCAGACAACCCCGATCAAACAGTCACCTTTGTTCTGGATGACCGTTGGTACGGGTTTCTGAGAGCACGGTCCGTGCCGGCCTGAACGGGATTTTACAATAAACGATGTGCTGACATCGATCTGCACAGCTATGTTCATGTAAATGAACTTTACTGCCCAAACTGTTGCTGTTGTGCATTCAAGATGCTGCATGTCTGTTGCGGCAGGCGGCATCCACCTGTAAACTGACATCGTACTGAACGGTGACAAGGGTTGATCGGTGGCTGCTTGGCGAACATCGATGACATGCCTGACTGCCGTTGCAGCCTTCATGGGGCTTGCGGCAGGAGCTGCTGCCTTGGCATTACCGGTGGCTGATCGCAGCAATTCAATCCCTGCACTGCTTTTTCTGGCGCAGTCACAGGCTGTTCCTGGTCCAATGTCCCAGTCCGGCATGGATGACTGGCGGCTTGAGCGCCGCAGGAATGCGTCCATCGCGCGTCAACAGGCCATCGAGGCTCGCTTCCAGCGCGACCAGGCTGACCAGCAAACCCGCGCACAGAATGAACTTCGCGACATTGAGATCCAGCAAACGGCACGTGCTGCGCTCGCTGCGCAACGTGCGATGCAACGCGATCAGGAAGAAGCGGCGCGCATCGCAGAGGTGCAGCGCGCTCAGCAGGTTGCAGCTGAAACCCAGCGCAGGCAGATCGACAATGACAAGCGTCTTGCCGAGGAGCGCCGCGTTGCCGAGATCAGGCAGGCTGAAGAGGCCGCGCGGGAATCCGCCAGGCTTGCAGACAGCGAACGGGCGCGGTTGGCGGAAATAGCTGAGCAACGCAAACTCACGGAGGATGAACGGCGCATCGCTTCGCAGCGCGCCGACGATGAAAGACGTTTGGCTGAAGAGCGGCGTCTGGCCGACAATCGGCAAAAGGAAGAGGCCGCCCGTGTGGCCGAGGCAGAGAAAATCCGCCTTGCCGAGGTTGCAGCACAGGCCAAGCGTGATGAAGATGAGCGCCGTCTTGCCGCACAGCGTGCCGATGAGGAGAAGCGTGTCGCAGAGGTGCGCGCGCGCGACGAGCGGCGTCTGGCAGACATTCGCCAGAAGGAAGAGGCGGCCCGTGTGGCCGAGGCAGATAAACTTCGCCTTGCTGAGGTTGCTGCCCAGCGCAAGCGCGAGGAGGACGAGCGGCGCCAGGCTGCCCTGCGTGAGGTCGAGGACAAGCGCGCGGCGGAAGTCCGTGCCCGCGAGGACCGCCGTCTGGCCGACATCCGCCAGAAGGAAGACGCGGCCCGCCTTGCCGAAGCCGAGAAAGCCAGACAGGCCGAGGTTGTGGCCCAGCGCAAGCGGGATGACGATGAGAAGCGCCTTGCCGAAGTGGCCGCTGCACAGCGTGCCCGCGAGTCCGCCGCAACCCGCCTTGCGCTGGCCGCACCTGCGACAGGCGTCCAGCAAGGTGGTGTGCTCCCAAGGGCAGGGGCAGAGATCCAGCCGCAATCGGCAGTGCCAGCCCCCGCTTTGCCGGTTCCGGAAACCGAAGGTGTCAGCAGCCTTGTTGCCGACGAGATCAGCCGCTTCACCAACGAGCAGCGCAGGCTGTCACGCGAGCGCATCGAACGGGAGAACCGCACGCGGTCCGGCCTGCTGGATGAGGACAACCAGCCGCCCGAACCCGCGGCAGACCAGACCTCTGGAAACGTGCAGATTGCTGCGTTGCCGCCTGAAGCGATCAAGCCGGACGTTCCGCGCCTGCCGGAACTGACCTCGCGCGACGAGGTGCGTGCCGCCCAGGTCGAGCTGAAGCGCCTTGGATGTTATGTAGGCTCTGTCAATGGCAGGATGAACCAGGACACTGGCATCGGGCTTCAGACAGCCGAGCGCAGCCTTGGCAACAATGAGCGCAGCCTCAACCCGTTGACCACCGATGCGCTGGACTTCCTGAAAAAGCGTCAGGACAAGATTTGCACGGGCCGGATCGGCTGCGGACCCGGTCAGGCGAAACAGGGCACGACCTGCATTGCCGCCATTGCCCCGCAAGAACCCGCGCAGCGCCGCCGCGCGCGCGCGACCGAAGACGACGAGCCTGCCCCGCGTCGCC
>JANMIB010000229.1:0-3497 GCA_031375605.1 Allobosea sp.
CGGTGGCCTCCGTATAGTCAGCAAGGTGAAGCGGATTGTAGCCAAAGGCATGGTCGAAGCCGTGGATCATGCCGATATTGGGCCAGTGAAAGTCCATCCCCAGCAACTCGACACGGTCCCGCCGCGCAGGCTCCCGCTGCCCGCGCGCCAGAAGCGCCTTGAGATACCATACGGTGTGATTGTCGGTTTCCGGGTCCATCACGGCGTATAGCGCGGGCGGCAGGCCGGTCGATTCGTTCGGGCCGTTGTTCAGCTTGAGATCAAGCGACACAAGCAGGGCCAGACAGGCACAAAGTGTCGCCGTCCGCTTCCATTGCGTTGACCAGGCACTGTTGCCGCGCTGAACCACCCCCAGAACAGCGAGAGACACGCCCATCCAGGCCGCCCCAGTGGCGATGGCGGGCCAGGCCAGCATGGCCTGCTGACGCCACAGCGCAACTCCGGCTGAGACCCCGACCGCCGCCACCGCGACAAGCCCGGTGATGAAGAGACGGCGGCGGTTACGCTGCACATCTGATGAGGTCAGGGCCTCGTCGACGGCAAATCCGCAGAGGAAAGCCATCAGTGCACCCATCATGAAGGTGGCATCGGCAGGACGGCGGAACAGGTCAGCCCCCGGCAGCCACCCGAATGTCAGAGGAAAAAGCGGTGTGTAAAAACCGAGCGCATAGACAATCATCCCGGCGAGCGCACACACCACAAAGCGCGCCTCCCGATCAAGCCGCCGCCAGCCTCCGGCAAGACAGAAGATCACCGCCAGCAAGGGCAGCGCACCGAGGTAAAGCTGCCCCATGTTCTGCGACAATGTCAGTCCGCCCGGCGACCATGTCGAACTTGATGGCCCCCAAAAATCGATCTGCGGGTCTTTTGCGCCATACAGATCGGCCACGAAAGCCGTGAGCAACGAGGCTGGATGCAACGAACCGCGGCCCGCTTCGATGATGTCGATCTCGGCGCGGTTGGAATTCTCCGAGAACAGCACCGTCATCACCAACGGAACAGCCACGAGCAGCAGCCCGGCCATGGCACCGGCACCAAGGGCCGGCATGGCGCGCTTCAGCGGCTTCCATGGCGCGCCGTCCTTCACCACGAACCAAGCCGCATAAGCTGCCAGAACATAGGCCCCGAGAAATGCGATCTGATCAGGTTTCACCACCATCAGCCCTGCGGCAAGGCCAGCACCAAGCCCGCTGCGCCATGAGGCAAGCCGCAGCGCCCGTGCCAGCAGCCAGAAGGCCACCGCAAAACAGGCCACGCTCTGCACTTGCCCCACATGCTGCAAACGCCATGAGGAAGACGCGCCGAAGGCCAGCACCAGCGCAGCCACAATTTGAGCTACAGGGTGCCAGCCACGCTCGCGTCCAAACTGCACGACAGCCAGCCCGCCAGCGAGCAGAAGCCCCAGCACATAGGTATCCATGCTGCGGAAACTCGGTGCCTTGTCGAACAGCGCGAGCAGGATCGCGGGCGAGAAGATCAGCGATTGAGGATCAGCGATCTGCGGTGATCCGCCAAAGATGTTCGGCGTCCAGAACGGCGAATCGCCCTTGTGAAGCGCATTGGCAAGAAACTGGATCTGCGCCTGGAAATGCGCCTTTGCGTCATAGGGAATTGTCACGTCGCCGCTCAACCACGGAGACGCGATCCATGCCCAGAGCAGCACGACACACAAGAACACCCACACGTCGCGGCGGACGAGCCTGTTCGGCACTTTTGACAATCCCCCAGCACGAAAGAGCTTTGCCCTTTGATGCCAAACCGTATGGTTGTGCTTCTGAATGCAGGCTGAATTGGCGGTCTGGACATGCAGTGGCAACCGAAAGATCATCATGCGCCTTGTTCATAGCCTTGGGTGCTTTGCCCTTTTCGCACTGTCGTTGATTGGCCTCACCGAGCCCGGCTTCGCACAGACCCTGCGGATACCGCCAGGATCTGCCGCCGTGGATGTGCCGGGTGCCGCCCCTGACGGCGGAGCGATGACCGTCTGGACCTATCGCCCTGCGGGGCTTGAGCCGACAGACCGCATCGTGTTCGTGATGCACGGCGTGCTGCGCAATGCCGATGTTTACCGCGACAACTGGATCAGGCATGCCCAGGCGCACCGCTTTCTGCTTGTCGTGCCTGAGATGACGCGCTCGCAGTTTCCCGGCGATGCTGGTTATAATTTCGGCAACATGGTCGAGCGGCAAGGTGGTGCGCTAAAGCCGCCAGAGCAATGGGCATGGCGGTCGATCGAGAAGGTCTTCGATGCTGTTCGCACAGGCAGCGGTTCAGAACGCCAGACCTACTCGATCTTCGGCCACTCGGCTGGCGCGCAGTTTGTCCACCGGCTTGTGACCTATGCCGACAACCCGCGCGTGGATGCCGCCATCGCCGCCAATGCCGGCTGGTACACGCTGCCCCTTTTCAGCGAGAACTTTCCCTACGGCTTGACGGGCAGTCCGGGCAGCGAGGAACGCTTGAAACAGAACCTGCAAAAACCGCTGGTGATCCTGTTGGGTGACCAGGACACCAATCGCGACGATCCAAATCTCAGACGCGATGCGGGCTCGGACAAGCAAGGCCAGAACCGCTTCGAGCGAGGCCAGTTCTATGTCAGGACAGGGGCTGCGGAAGCTGCCCGCCTCGGCGTGCCCTTCGGCTGGAAAACAGAAATCGTGCCGGGCGTTGGTCACAACAATGACGGCATGAGCAACGCCGCTGTCAGGTGGCTGTTTCCGAAAAAATGAGACAGGGCATAGGCCGAACAAAAGGTGGCAAGATCATCGACGCGCTATCTCGGGTTGACCCGCGAGGCCCATGACCTGGCTTCGTAGTCCGGCAGGAACCGGCAATCCCCCGGATAAGATGCCCGTGCAGCCTCGCAGCGTGTGACAATGGCGCTGATGGCGGGGCGCTTGCCTGTCTCGATCCAGCCATGCAGGGCGGCCAGAATGGCTGGATAATGCGGCGGGCTCATCTTCGAGTGCTGGTTGTCATCCACGAACGTCTGGACCAGCCTTGCACCATTCCCAGCCGCCTCGACCACACGGCGATATTCGCTTTCATGTTCGACAAATGCCGTCGCGTCCCGCACCGCGTGCATGGTCAGGACAGGAATATCGATGCGTCCGGTCGGATCACTGTCTGTCGCAAGCTCTCTGACGGCATCGGGATGCGCAGCGATCCGGGGCACCTCCGCGTTGAACGCCACATCATCAGAAGTGCCTTTGTAGGCAACATTGATGTTTCCGAAGGGGGACTGCCCAGTGGTGACGAAGCGCGAAATGTCCTGAAAGACAAACGTCGCCCAGCCAAGATGCCCAAGAAGGCTGCCCGCTGGCACCCGGCTTGCGGCTGACAGATCTGCAAGAGCACGTTTTTCGGTCTCCGTCCGCTCCTCGACCTTCTTGTTCGCCCCGGTGCAGGCATTGAAGCGGTCTTCAAGATCCTTGCGCGAGAGCTTCGACTCCTGCGGCAGCCCGATGCCCAGATTGTAGGAGGGTTCATCGGTTTTC
>JANMIB010000290.1:0-4586 GCA_031375605.1 Allobosea sp.
TGCGACTTGAGATAGGTCGGAGCCACGCCGATAATCTCGCCGGCATCATTTTCAGCAACGATATGTGCCGTGGTCCAACCGGTTCGCGCACCCACCGAACCGGACTGTTCCAGCGCAAGCAGGAATGCGTGTGAAATGAACGGGTTTGCGGCATCAACCGGAGAAAGTGAATCAGGGGCTGGCTGGTCCGAGACACATGGTTCAGGGCCAGCCCAGAGGGCACACCTGTCCCAGTCCGCTGCCGGGATTTCCGACAGGGACAACACGGTCCTGATCTTGGTGGGCGTTGGTGTGGTCGTCATGGGTGTGGTCAGGGGACGAAGCCTTCAAACACCATCTGGTCGGCATGTGCGGTCGCCAGCGCCCGATCTTCCTGTGTCCTGACTGTCCAGGTGATGACGGGCAATCCCAGTGCAGCGCGGCACAGATAGGGCGCGGCAGATGGCAGATCACGCACGCGCCATGAAATGAAATCAGGGCGGCTTGTCATGAAATGCAGCAGATTTGCCATGGCTCTTTTCTCGTTGGCAGAGCAGGTCTCGTAGTCCGGATAGCTGTAGTCCTGCATGGCCACGATTCCGCGCGCATGGTCCGGGGTCAAGTCATGCAGGGCCGCCACGACTTCAGGATCAAAGGATTTGAGCACGAGAGGGCTTGTGCTGCCCTTCACGATGTCGGCAACGCGGCGCGTGAGACGCAGGTCGCCGTCAAAGCGGCTCTTGATTTCGACAACAAGCGGAACGCGCCCCGCGACAAGGCCGATGAAGTCCGCAAGCGGCATGATGGTGTCGGCTGTGCCGCGCATGGTCAGTCGGCCAAGTGCCTCCGCCGTCATCTGGTCCACACGACCGGTTGCGGTGGTCAACCGCTCCAGCTCAAAATCGTGAAAGACAACCGCCTCACCATCAGAGGTCAATTGCACATCGCATTCGACGCCAAAGCCATGGCTGATGGCTGCAAGTGCTGCCGAAGGGCTGTTCTCGATGATGCCGTTGGCCGCCACATGCAGGCCGCGATGCGCGATCGGCCTTGCTGTCATCCACGCAGGTGCCTTCGTGCGTGTCTTCATGGAGTGATCTCGAACATGCCTTCCACCTCGACCGCCGCCGCCAGTGGAACAATGACACCAACCGTGCTGCGGGCATGGCGGCCCTTGTCACCCAGCACCTCGACCATGAGGTCGGACGCACCGTTCATGACCATCGCCAACGGCTCGAAATCCATCGTTGCATTGATGAAACCGCCAAGGCGGACGCAGCGCTCGATCCGGTCGAGATTGCCAATGGCGGCTTTGACCTGCGCGAACAGGTTGATGGCGCACAGGCGCGCGGCGGCCCGGCCCTGGTCCATGGACACAGTGCCGCCGAGCTTGCCCTTGTGTTCAGGTGCCAGCTTCCCGTCAGGCCCGTAGCAAAGCTGGCCCGCGATGACCAGAAGGTTGCCCGTGCGCACGAAGGGCACATAATTTGCGGCAGGTGCCACAGGCACCGGAAGGGTGATGCCGAGGCTGGAAAGGCGTTGTTCGATGGCGCTCATGGTGTGAACTTTCTGATGCTGGGCTTGATCCGACCTTGCATGAGGGTGTGATGTTCGCAAGCCGAAAGCAATTCTCTTGATGCGACACATTGCTGATCAGAAGGCTCGTGCTTACGTTGGTGATCAGACTGGATGGAGAACACCACATGATGTCGCGGATATTGCCAGCGCGGACACTCGCCACAATTTCCATGTCGCTTGGGCTTTCGGTCGTTCCATGGGCTGCAAGCGCACAGGACAAGGTGATCTTCGCGCCGCATCGCGCTGTCTATGATCTCAGGCTCGACACGTCCAAGCCCTCGCGCAGTGTCGATTCCGCCACGGGGCGTATCGCGTTCGATTTCACGGGTGATGCCTGTGAAGGTTACGCCCTCTCGTTCAGGCAGGTGACGGAAATCGCCAGCACCGAAACCGGCAGTCGCCAGATCGACGTCCGCACCACCAATTTCGAGGATCCTGACGGAAAGCTGTTCCGGTTCAAGACCCAGAGCATGCTGGGCGGCGCGCTGGCGGACCGTGTGGACGGCACGGCGGAGAAGCAAGGCTCTGGCCACCGCGTCCAGATCACCCAGCCCAAGCGTGATCGTTTCGACTTCGGCGCGGACGTGATTTTCCCGAGCGAGCATCTCAAGCGCATCGTCCAGGCTGGATTGCGCGGCCAGAGCACCTTCAACGTGCAGGTGTATGACGGCTCAGACGATGGCAAGCAGATTTATGACACGTTCGCGGTGATTGGCCGCAAGGTCGAGCCGAGTGACCTGTCGAAAGTCGAAGAGGTCGCCCGGAAACCGGAGTTGCAAAAACTCAATCGTTGGCCGGTTTCGATCAGCTATTTCAAAACGGGTTCGGGTGAGGTCAATCCATCCTATGCGATCAGTTTCGATCTGTTCGAGAACGGCATCACCCGTGCGCTGGTGCTCGACTATCGTGATTTCCGGATGACGGGTGAACTGGTCAAGCTCGACCTCATGCCGCTCAGCCCTTGCGCGAAGTAGATTGTTCGCGGCCAAGCCCGACACCCTTGATCACGGCGTCATTGCCAAATTTGCCCCGCAATTTCTCGATGGCGCGCTCGACGGCAGCCACGCGAGGCGTCGACTGGTCTGCAAGATCACCATGGTCCGCGCTGGCGCCGTCACTCAGATCTGCCACGCCGACGCCAAGCAACCTGTAGCGCTGCCCGCGCGGCTCGGCCTGAAGCAGGGTGCGGGCCTCGTCATAGAGCCTTTTTGCGAGCTGTGTCGGCTCGTTCAGCTGCCGTGAACGTGTCAGCAGGCGGAAATCGGAGGTCTTCAGCTTGA
Organism: Allobosea sp.; assembly: GCA_031375605.1. GTDB lineage: Bacteria > Pseudomonadota > Alphaproteobacteria > Rhizobiales > Beijerinckiaceae > Allobosea. The sequence goes on from JANMIB010000290.1 coordinate 2,838, forward strand.
GCGTCACCGTCCGGCCCGCCAGATCAGCCTTTCGCAAGCGGGCGGCGGTTTTTTCCGACATCCGCCACATGATCGGTTCAAGATCATCATGGGCGGAAATGTCCGTGTCGAAGGTGGTTTCCGACGAAACACTCTTGGTTTCGTGGTCAGGGCTGATGACGCGGTCGTCGATCCCGCGGCTCAGGCGCTGGAGGCGGGGGCCATCCTTGCCGAACGTGGCAAAGAGCCGTTCAGGAGCAGCATCATGCAGGTCACGCAGCACACGAAAGCCTGAATCGGCCAGCTTGCCGGCAGCTGCACGCCCGACACCGGGCAGGATCGTGATCGGTTTGTTTGCCAGAAACGCAACAGCCTGCGCCCTGCCAAGAATGGAAAAGCCACGCGGCTTGTCCATATCCGATGCGATCTTGGCGAGAAACTTCGCATAGGACAGCCCGACGGACACGGTGATCCCGACCTCGTTCTCAACGCGCCGTGCGAAGGCTGCGAGCGTGACAGCCGGGCTTGCACGATGCAGACGTTCCGTTCCTGTCAGGTCCAGAAAGGCCTCGTCGATGGAGATCGGCTCCACCAGAGGGGTCAATTCGAGCATCATGGAGCGGATTTCGCGGCCTACTTTCACATATTTGGCCATGTCCGGCTTGATCACCACAGCATGCGGGCAGGCAGCAAGCGCCTTGAACATGGGCATGGCCGAGCGGACGCCGAACGTGCGGGCCACATAGCAGCAGGTTGCAACCACGCCGCGCTTGCCGCCGCCGATGATGACAGCCTTGTCTGACAATTCAGGATTGTCACGCTTCTCGACAGATGCATAAAACGCGTCGCAATCAACATGGGTAATCGAAAGAGCGTCGCGCTCGGGATGATGGATCAGTCGCGGACTGCCGCAAGCAGGACAACGGCCAGACTGGACAGCCGATGCCTCGTCATGCAGACAATCGCGGCACAGCGTCCGGGCCATGGTCAATCATGCCCCTGGGAGGTGCCTGCCAGCAGAACATGCGCCTGCCCCACAAGCTCAGGCGCAAGGCCAGCATGGCCTGCCAGTGCCACAAGCAGGCTTTCGTCGCTGGCAATATAGTCCAGAACGCTCGCCAGGAATTTTGGCTCCTGCGCAGCCGAGCGGAGATTCTCGGGTCCAAGTCCCGTCACTGACAGGAAACGCCCGAGCCTTTCAGGATCACTTGCCAGAAAGCCAAGGCCTCGAATGGCAATATCCTCGGCATCGTCACGGTTCAGATGTCGGCGCATCACAATGCCTCGAATTTTCTGCATGCAAGTTTGCGTTTCTTAAACATGTTTCACCTATGGTCTCGACGTTAAGCCGGGGAACAAGGCGGTTACAAGCCGCCACAGCAGTTCCATATCAGGTGTTCTCTCGGCAGGATGGGATGATGGCGAAAACAGTTCTCATTGTGGAGGACAACGCGCTCAACATGAAGCTTTTCAACGACCTGTTGGAAGCTCACGGTTATGCGACGTTGAAAACCTCCGATGGCATCGAAGCTCTGGAGCTGACACGCCTGCACAAGCCTGATCTGATTTTGATGGACATCCAGCTGCCCGAGGTTTCCGGCCTCGATGTGACGCGCTGGATCAAGGAAGATCAGAGCATCGCGCACATTCCCGTCATCGCAGTCACGGCTTTTGCCATGAAGGGTGATGAGGAACGCATGCTGCGCGGGGGCTGCGAGGCCTATCTGTCGAAACCGATTTCCGTGGCGAAATTTCTGGAAACAGTTCGCG
>JANMIB010000304.1:0-11004 GCA_031375605.1 Allobosea sp.
GAAAATGGCCTTCATCATCCGTCATTGCTGCGGCATCGTCTGCACGCCTCTGCCGCTGGAAGAAGCGAAGCGGCTGCGCCTCGATCCGATGGTCTCAAGCAATGACAGTGCCCATACCACCGCCTTCACCGTCACCATCGACTACAAGCACGGCACCACCACAGGCATTTCCGCCGATGACCGCACCGCGACCGTGCGCGGCCTGGCGAACCCCAATGCCGGGGCCGCGGACTTTTCGCGACCGGGCCACATCTTCCCGCTGATCGCGCGCGATGGCGGCGTGCTGATGCGCTCAGGCCACACCGAGGCCGCTGTCGATCTGTGCAAGCTGGCGAACCTGCCGCCTGTCGGAGTGATCTGCGAACTGGTGAACGATGACGGCTCGGTGATGAAGGGTGCGCAAATCACGGCATTTTCGGCCAGGCATGGCCTGAAGCAGATCACCGTGGCAGACCTGATCGCCTGGCGGCAGGCACGCGAAAAGCTGGTGGACCGCGTGGCGACCTTTCCCGTCAGGACCGAGCATGGCGACCTCACCGGCTATGCCTATGTGACCCCGTTCGACAGCGTCCAGCACTTTGCCTTCGTCATGGGCAAGATCGGTGAGGGCCGCGAGATACCCGCCCGCCTGCACCGCGCCGATGTGGTGGGCGACATTTTTGGAGGCGGCAAGAGCATCAACGCCGCGCTGGCCCGCTTCGCCAGGGACGGCAAAGGTGTGCTGGTCTATCTGCGCGATGGCTCGGCGGGCGTGCCCACCATGCGCACGCCGGATGATGCGCTGGAATCCGAACACAAACGCACCGAGGCCTGGCGAGAAGTGGGCCTTGGCGCGCAGATACTCAAGGATCTGGGCGTGACCTCGATCATCAACCTGTCGTCATCCGCCCGCGCCTTCGTCGGCCTTTCGGGCTTCGGGATCGAGATCGCCGGAACAGAGCCGCTGGAGATGTGAGGAGCGGTGTTCGCTCCGCTTACAACATATCGTCTGGATTCCGGGTTCCTTGCGCCGCAAGCGGCTTAAGGCCCCGGAAAAGCGCGGCTGACGGAGCGCATTTCCAGGGCTCAGAAGCAAAGCGGATGAGAACCCGGAATCCAGACGATATATTGTGAGCGCAGCGAACACCGTCTCTACCCCCGCAGGGCCGCCCCGTAGCGCTTTGCCATCTCGGCCACGATCTTTCCGCCGACGGCCTCGATCTCGGTTTCGGTGAGCGTCTTTTCCGTCGGTTGAAGCGTCACGGCCAGCGCTACCGATTTCTTGCCGGCCTCGATCTTGTCACCTTCATAGATGTCGAACACCGACACGTCCGAGATCAGGGCGCGATCTGTGCCGGAAGCCGTCTTGACCATGTCACCGGCTGCGGTTTTCTCATCGACCACGAAGGCGAAATCGCGCGTGACGGGCTGAAAATCAGACAATTTCAGCTTCGCCTTCATCTTCGTGGGCTTGGCCTTGGGCAGCGGCAAGCCATCAAGATGCAGTTCGAACGCCACGAGCGGACCTTTCACGTCGAGGAGTTTCAAGGTTCTGGGATGGATTTCACCAAAGGCACCGATGATGCCCTTGGGGCCGAATTGCAGCGTGGCCGAACGGCCAGGATGCATCCACTCCGGCCCGCCGGGCACGATCTGAAGGCCTCCGGTTGCAACGCCGAGCGACACCAGCAGCGCCAGCGCATCTTCCTTGGCATCAAGCGCCGTGATCTCCTGCGCCGCGCCATCCCAGTGACGGCCCGTGCCGCTGGCGCGCGCCGTGCCGCGCCGGATGGCGGCGGCTGACATGCGCTGGTCATCCTCGCCATCGCCAAGAAAGACCTGGCCCACCTCGAACAGCGCCACATCGCCAAAGCTGCGGTCCACGTTGCGCTGCACGGCCTTGATAAGCCCCGGCAGCAAGGATGGCCGCATGTCGGACAGATCCGCCGCAATCGGATTGGCCAACGCAAGCTCAGGCTTGCCGCCACCGAAATGCACCGCCTCGTCCTTTGCGATGAACGACCATATTACCGCTTCAACCAGCCCGCGCGAGGCCAGCGTGCGTTTGGCAAGGCGGGTGCGCTTTTGCAGCACGGTCAGCACGGGCTTCGGCACCTCGTCAGCGAGGCGCGGAAAGGGGATTGCATCCACCCGGTCAAGTCCGGCAATGCGGATGATTTCCTCGACGAGATCAGCCTTGCCCTCGATGTCGGCACGCCAGCTTGGCGGAGACACGCGGACACGCTCGCTAGTGCCCGAGACATGAAATCCGAGCGAGGTCAGCGCCAGCTTCATCTCCGGCACGGGGAGCAGAACGCCTGTCAGGCGCTTGACCTCGGTCCACGGAAAATCGATGAAACGGCTGGTGTCCGGTGGCTCGCCCGCAATCACCATCTGCGACGGCTCGCCCCCGCACAGGTCCATGATCATCTGCGTGGCCAGATCAAGTCCAGGCAGGCAGAAGGCCGGATCGATGCCGCGCTCGAAGCGGTAGCGCGCATCGGAGTTGATGCCGAGCGACCTTCCCGTGCGCGCGGTGGTCAACGGATCCCACAGCGCACTTTCGACCAGCACATCGGTGGTGCTCTCATCGCAGCCGGAGGCTTGCCCGCCCATGACACCGGCCAATGATTCAATACCGCGATCATCGGCAATGACGACATGATCGCTGCTGAAGGCATAGCTCTTGCCATCGAGCGCCACCATGCGCTCACCAGCATGGGCGCGGCGCACGACGAGATTGCCATGCACCTTGGCAGCATCGAACACGTGCAGCGGCCGGTTCATGGCAAAGGTCATGAAATTGGTCACATCGACCAGCGCATTGATGGGGCGCAGGCCGATGGCTTTCAGCCGCGCCTGCACCCAATCGGGCGAAGGGCCGTTCTTGACGCCGCGAATGAGACGGAGCGCGAAAGCAGGACACAGGTGCTGGTCGTGCTCGCTGAAATCCCGCGTGACGGAGACAGGGCATGGAAAGGCCCCCTTCACCGGCTTGACGTTGACGTTCTTCAATTCGCCGACGCCCGCCGCAGCCAGATCGCGCGCGATGCCGTGGATGCCAAGCGCATCGGCGCGGTTTGGCGTGACAGCAATCTCGATCACCGGATCGCCGAAGCCGGCCCATTCGGCATAGCTTGCACCCACTGGCGCATCCTCGGGCAGTTCGATGATGCCGTCGCTTTCATCCGAAAGCTCAAGCTCAGCCGCTGAACACAGCATCCCGTTCGATTCAACGCCGCGGATCACACCCTTGCCGAGCGTGATGTCCTTGCCGGGAATGTAGGTGCCGGGGGCCGAGAACACGCTCTTCATGCCGGTGCGGGCATTGGGCGCGCCGCAAACCACCTGCACAGGCTCGCCCGCGCCCGTATCGACCATGCACACCCGCAAGCGGTCGGCATTGGGGTGCTGCTTCGCCTCGATCACATGGGCGATGGTGAAGGCGGCCAGCGATTTCGCCTTGTCCGCGACGCTTTCGACCTCGAGGCCGACCCTGTTGAGAGCATCGCAGATTTCATCGACGCTGGCGCTGGTGTCGAGGTGGTTCTTCAACCAGGAGAGGGTGAATTTCATCGAGCGGTCCTTGGGCAATCTTCTCTTTGGTCTTCCCAATCCTCATCCTGAGCCCGTCGAAGGATGAACTCCAGTTCGAGCAGTCTCTGGAACTCCTCCTTCGACGGGCTCAGGATGAGGATTGTTGATGTCATGTGTCATTGTGCGCGCAGCGACGCAATCCGGATTTACAATGCACCCTGGCTGGATTGCTTCGCTGCGCTCGCAATGACGACGTTTGGCGTGTGGATCGAACCATACCGCGCTACCGCTTCCGGCCGGATGCCGCTGATGGTGTGGTGCGGATGCTCCGGCCCCACGAAAATCTCCGGCATGACGCTGAACGGCACGATGCCGCCGCGAAAAGCCTTGCCGTATTTGCCCATGTCCGGCTCAGGATCTCCGGCCTCGACATAACCCACCAACTCGCCGTAGCCACCGTCGATGGGCGTGGCGGCAAGCTCTCCGTCGGCTTCAAAGGCCAGATGAAGGAATGTCGCCATGCCATAGACGCCGAAACATTGGCTTGCGCCGCCGCGCCAGGCGATGGCGGCCAGCACCACATCCTCACCCACATCGAGATCGGCAAAGCGCGGCCAGGCGAGCGCCTCCTCCATCACGCCATGGCTGAGCCACAGCATCTTCTCCTTGAAGGGCATGATCGGCCCATCCGGATCGACGAAGGGCCAGTATTCCAGCGTGCGGGACTGGCCAAGCTTGATCGAGAAGGCCCTCGCATCACGGCTCATGAAGTCATGCGCGGCCTGACGGAGGTTGGCGTCGATGTCCGGCGCCGCACGATAAAGGCTGTCATCATCCATGGTGATCGCCAGCCGGTAGTCGACGCGGGCGTGGAGCGCCGCGATTGCACTGGTGAAGACATCACCGATCCGCTCGTGCGGCTGCTGCGGTTCCACAATCATCAGCCGACCGCTTGCGAGCGCCTCGGCAAAACGCAGCCCAAGCCCATCGAGATAAGCGCCGCTATAATTCTGCGCATACACGAAGGTGCAGACGCGGAGCCCTCCGGCCTGCAGCGCGGGCGCTAAGGCGCTCTCGATATCGTCCAGCAGACGCGCAAGATGGTCCTCGCGCCCCCGGCTGCAAATGACGATTGCAATGTCGTGGTTCAAGCGGACAACCCGCTCTCGAACTCTAGACTGATCTTGTTCAGCGTATCGCAGATCTGCTTTGAGCTGAAGATGGTGTTGAGGTGGTTATTCATCCAGGAAAGGGTGAATCTCATCAGATCAGACCCTGGTCTTGATCAGCAGAAGCACCGCCAGGTCACGCTTTACATCGGCTGGCAGCCCATCAATATCCGCGATTGCAGTTTCAGCCAAAACAACAAACGCCTCGGCATCAGCTCGCCGCGTCAGCATTGTTCTAGGGTCGTAGTCCGCACTGTGCCGGGCTTCTTGAAGTTGCGAAAACACCTTGCCGATCCCTTTCACCGACGTGTGCAAAGTATACGCTTTGGCTGTTCCCAGTTCAGCTTTCGCATGCCCATGGTCTAAGCCTCGATAGACGCGCCGCCATGAATCCGTGTTTCGCTTACTCGCTCCAATCAGCGTGTCCGCCAACATTTCCGCCAATGCATGGAAAAGTGCATAATAGGCGTCGCTCACGCTCCGACGCAGATATGCAGAGAGCGGTCGTTTCGTTCCAACAAGTCCAGAGCGCGCCCGTTTGATGAGATTGCGCTTCACGAACTGCTCGACTTTTTTTGGCGGCTGGGACGAGCAATTTCATCTTCAGCAGGTTCGCCGTCGGCATAAACCGGTTGGATCAAGATATCGCGTTCGTCTCCTTCGGCCCTCAATGCTACTTCCGCTTCCAACATCGCGTCGAGGAGGTTGCGACCGTTAGGCTTGCTTGCTCTCAATTTGAAGAGCAGTTTTGCTCGAAGCACTGGCAATGCGTCATGGTCCAAGTCTTCGCCTAGAATCACGGTCTCAAGACCGTACGGCGCCAAGAAACGCATGAAGACTGGTGAAACGAGATCACCTGCTTGAAGTAGACTGAGCATCGTTGTCCTCCTCACCCGCTCAACCCGCCCGCCAGCGTCGGGAAATCCAGCGGCCTGAAACCGTAGTGCTGCAGCCAGCGCACGTCTGCCTCGAAGAAGGGGCGCAGGTCGGGCATGCCGTATTTCAGCATGGCGATGCGGTCGATGCCCATGCCCCAGGCAAAACCCTGGTAAACGTCGGGGTCGATGCCGACATTGCGCAGGACATTGGGGTGGACCATGCCGCAGCCCAAGATCTCCAGCCAGTCCTCGCCCTCGCCGAAGCGGATTTCGCCACCCTTGCGTGAGCACTGGATGTCGACCTCGACGGACGGCTCCGTGAACGGAAAGAACGACGGGCGGAAGCGCATCTTCACGTCCGGCACCTCGAAGAAGGCCTTGCAGAACTCCTGCAGGATCCATTTCAGGTGACCCATATGCGAGCCCTTGTCGATGACGAGGCCCTCGACCTGGTGGAACATTGGCGTGTGCGTCTGGTCACTGTCGCAGCGATAGGTGCGGCCGGGGCAGATGACGCGGATTGGCGGCTTTTGCGCCAGCATCGTGCGCACCTGCACGGGGCTGGTGTGGGTGCGCAGCAGCTTGCGCTTGCCATCCTTGTCGGGCGCAAAGAAGAATGTGTCGTGCATTTCCCGCGCCGGATGGCCTTCGGGGAAGTTCAACCGGGTGAAATTGAGATCATCGGTCTCGACATCAGGCCCTTCCGCGATTGCAAAACCCATATCGGCGAAGATCGCGGTGATCTCGTCGATGACCTGGCTGATCGGATGGAGCCTGCCTCGCGCTTCGGGTCCTTCGCGCACGGGAAGCGAAACATCGATGCGCTCGGATGCCAGACGCGTGTTGAGGGCAGCATCACCAAGTGCATCCTTGGCGGCTGACAGCGCGGTGCTCACCTTGTCGCGCAGGCCGTTGATCAGCGGGCCTTTTTCCTTGCGCTCATCGGGCGTCATGGAGCCGAGCGTTTTCAGGAGGCCGGAAATCGTGCCTGCCTTGCCAAGGGCAGCGATACGCACCTGTTCAAGGCCCGTCTCATCAGCAGCAGCGGCAATGGCGGCAAGAGTGTCGCGTTCAAGGGAGTTGATGTCAGTCATGGGGGTCAATCACAGCGCCGGGAATGCAGATCTTGCCTGCAGAAAATCGTCACGCGTCATAGCTGGTCGTACGCTCCCGCGCCACCCTCAAGCTGCATGAGAGGCAGATCGTCAGTGCCGGGTCGAGATTGTGTAGGCTCCGGCCTTGATCTTGCCCGCCAGCGTCTCGGCGAAAACGGCGGTCGCATCCTCGCCGTAGGTTGCGACCAGATCGCGGAAGGCGGCAAACAGCGCCGCGTGCGCCAGACTGTCGCCATCAAGACCCTCATGGCGGCCCGTGGCAAAAGCCTCGTCCACATAGGTCACGGCGATGCGCCTCAGATCGGCGGCATCATCGTCAACGGGCCGGGACAGGTCCGGATTGTCATTTGTCAGATTGGACATGGCAAACATTCAGTGAACTATCTGCTTTTTAAGGGTCAGACCCGGCCAGCGCCAGCGAACCCTTTAAGGAAGGTTAACTTGACAGCGAAATCTGTGGACAATCAGCCGCCAAAGCGCGCGGAAATGCGGCGCGACAGCTTGTCGCCATCACCGGACAGGCGCGCGGTGGCTTCCTGTGCGGAGCCGGTGCAATTGCGATAGGTCAGCGCATAACCCGAAAAGCCGCGATTGTAGGCTCCAGCCAGCCGCTCCTTGCGGCCTGCGCTGGTGCCCTCGACTTCCAGCAGTTCGAGCATGCGCGCGCGCCAGCGCTGTGCATCAGGGCCTGTGCAAAGCTGGCGCAGAAAGGCCAGCGAGCCCATGATTTCTGCCAGCTTGAGCAGGTCCTGCTCATAGGCCACGGGTGGCGGCTCGGGTATCACCACGGGAGGCGCGGGCGGGCGGGCCTGCTGGGAGCGCGGCTGCTGGGCCAGAAGCGGCGATGACGCAGCCATCATCATACACGACAGCAGGGCAGCAACATATCCAGGTGGCAATGGCAGTGTCATCTGGCCGCCTCCCAGATGCGATGCGCGGCGCGCAATGCCTCGCCAAGCTGGCGGGTGGTCGGCAGGCCCTTGAGGCTGAACGGATCGGCCCACATCACGGCCCCAGCTTCCGGCCCTGTCTGCGGCTCGCCTTCCAACCAGTCGGCCACGAACGAGGCGATGACGAAATGATGGCTGATCCGGTCCTCAATGTCCCGGTGGATGATTTCGACATGGCGGTTGAAGCCGACGATGCGGGCCTTGACCTGCACCTCCTCATCAAGTTCGCGCAAGGCCGCTTCTTCCAGTGTCTCGCCGGCTTCCACCTTGCCGCCGGGCAACGACCAGACACCGGCAGCGGGCGGGCTCGTGCGCGTGGCGAGGATGACCTTGCCATCAGGCCTGAACACCGCAACAGAAGCTGCGAGCACGGGTCGCTGGGCCGCTCGTGCAGATGCCGGAAACGACAGAAGGCGCAAACCCTCGGGCACGGCTCCTTCGGACATGGTCAGGACAACCTCACAGGACAACCTCAGACGTGCTGGCCGCCATTGATGTGCAACTCTGCCCCCGTGACATACGATGAGGCACTGGTGCACAGGAAATAGATCGCCTTGGCGACCTCGTCAGTGGTGCCAAGGCGGCGCAAAGGCAGTTTCTCGACGATCTTGTCGGTGCCTGGTGACAGGATCGACGTGTCGATTTCGCCCGGCGAGATCGAGTTGACGCGGATGCCGTGCGGGCCGAAATCAGATGCCATCTCGCGGGTCAGCGAGGCCAGAGCTGCCTTGGATGTTGCATAGGCAGCGCCTGCGAACGGATGGACCTGGGTGCCCGCGATGGACGTGACATTGACGATGGCACCCTCCCCCGCCTTCAGCTCCTTGAACAACCCGCGCGCCAGCATGATGGGGGCGAAGAAATTGACCTGGAACACCCGGCTCCAGTCATTGAAAGAGGTGTCGGCGGCACCCAGACGGCTTCCGCCAGGCCCCTTGGGCGAGATGCCGGCATTGTTGACCAGCGCATTGAGCTTGCCACCCTCGACCTCGAGCCTGCGGCGGATTTCCCCGATGCCGCGCTCGGTGTCCACCGGGTCGGCAAGGTCGATCTGCACATGGTCGTCGGCCCCTGACGGCCACGGGCACTTGTCCGAAAAGGCCTGACGCGAACAGGACAGGATGCGCCAGCCCGCCATGGCAAACTGCATCACCGTGGCATGCCCGATCCCGCGCGATGCGCCGGTCAGCAACATGACCGGCCGTTTGCCGGCCTCGGTCTTGGGGAAGTCGAATTTCGGCATCGCCATCGTGTCAGGTGTCCAGACGCAAGCTCGGTTGTGGATTCAGGTGCAGGTGCAGTTGCACCTTCAGTCGGCCGAAAGACGGCTAGAGCATTGCGTACAAAAGTGGGTACCGGTTTTGTGGAATCGCAATGCTCTGACTTATTATGATCGATCATCATCCCGCATTGAGATGGATTCCATCTCAATGCGGGATGATCTGACAACCTTCTGCGTCGGGCAGCTCCATTGCACGGGCCTTGCAGACAGGCGGAACGGGTTGCCGCTGCGCAGGGTCGCCTCGTGGAACAGCTTGCCATCCAGCACGAAGATGTAGCGGTTGTTCAGCTTCATGATGTCGTAGCAGGCTTCGCCAACTGGATAGTTGTAGCAAAGCTTGTCGTCGCTCCATCGCCAGCAGGCATCTGTGTTGCGTATGGTGCCGTTGGAGCCATAGATCTGGCCGCCAGGGGCATGGAATTCGCGAAATGTGAACCGGCTGCGCGGTGCCGAGACGATCGTGTTGCCGATGAAGGCCTGTTCAACCTCCGGGCGTGTCAGCGCCTTGGCAAGCTCCTTGGCGAATGAGGGGGCGCTGACCGTGACAAGCGCAGCCAGCGCAACGGAAAGACCGCCGAACCGTGTGATCATATGATGATGTGTCATGGGTATAACCTCGCTTTTGTCCAGGTTTCCGATGTCAGGGTTCTTCGAAACGCAACTCGGTCGTGCAGGCGAAACGCACCATCTTGCCAGAACTCGATATAGGTGGGCCTGATCCTGAGGCCTGTCCAGTGAGCAGGGCGCGGAACCTCGCCGATCGCATATTTCAGCGCATAGCTCGCTGCGGCCTTTTCCAGCGCAAAGCGGCTTTCAAGCGGGCGCGACTGCTGTGAGGCCCAGGCCCCGATGCGGCTGTCGCGCGGGCGGGACTGGAAATAGGCATCCGCTTCCGCGTCAGACACCATTTCCACAGGGCCGCGCACCCTGACCTGGCGGCGCAGCGATTTCCAGTGAAACAGCGCAGCCGCCTTCATGGCGTGCAGGATTTCGCTGCCCTTCTGGCTTTCGGTGTTGGTGTAGAACACGAAACCGCGCTCATCGAAGCCCTTCAGCAGCACCATGCGCACATTCGGCATGCCGTCCGCATCGGCGCTGGCGAGCGCCATGCCGTTCGGATCGTTGATTTCGGAGGCTTCCGCTTCCGACATCCACTCCTTGAACAACTGAAAAGGCTCATCAACCTCGGTGAAGTCACCCGTCATTAACGCTTCCAATGTCTAATAAGGTCCGGTTGGATTACTTTAAGTGTGTTGAGTGCTGACGCGTGAGCCAGAACAATCGCCATCGGTATAGAAGGTTCGTGGGCATTTGCACACGTCTGAACATCAGGCTGACTGCAATTTTGATCCTGTCAGCGCTTTCGGCGGCCTGCTCGATCAGCCTGCCCGTGTTCTCGGCCGCGTCGCCCGAAGCTGAACCAGCCGAACTGATAACCGGCTCTCTGGCACCCAAGCCTGTCATTCCATCCAGCGCAGTCGCTTTTGCGGCACGCAGCACGCCCGGCAAGCTGACGCTCGCCGATCATCTTGGCCCGGAGGATCTGCGCCGCGCCAACGGGGCGCTGGCGCTGGCGCTCGATCCGCAGGGCAATGGCCTGCCTGTGGCGTGGGACAATGCCGAGAGCAAATCCAGCGGAAAATTCACCCCTGTTGGCGGGCCGTTCCTCAAGGATCATGAGGTCTGCCGTGCTTTCCTGACCAGCCTGACCACCTTGATGGACAGGCAAAGCCTGCAGGGCACAGCCTGCCGCCCCTCTGGCGGAGACTGGGCGATCAACGAGATGAAGGTCTGGAAGCAGGGTTGAAAAGCCCTTTTGCATGAGGGCGCAATGCTTGTGGCGCATCGGCAGCATGCCGTTTTGTGACCACGGCCATGTTGTGTTTCAGGCCTGATGGGAGCATCCCGTTTCAGACGTGATGCTGACAATTGCTCCAACCTGATGACCGGCGGCCCATGACAACCGCACTTTCCAGCCCTGTTTCCCATCGCGCGGCGATGCCGGTGCTGATTGCACTGAGTGCGACCCACCTGCTCAACGACATGATCCAGTCGCTGATCCCGGCGATCTATCCGATCATCAAGGACATCTAC
>JANMIB010000306.1:0-6664 GCA_031375605.1 Allobosea sp.
GCCAATCCGCGAACTGTCCGATTCAGGTCGCCCGATTGTCGCCTCGGACCCTGACAGTCCGCATGCCAAGGCTTATGTCGCCATCGCGCAAAAGGTCAAGGACGGGCTGGAAAGCGGCGCTGCCGTTAAGAAGCCGCCGCGCATCGTTATCGAATAGTGTCATTGTGAGCCCAGCGAAGCAATCCACCTGTGCGCGCTGCGATGCTGGATTGCTTCGCTGCGCTCGCAATGACAGGTTAAAACGTCAAAGCCTCACGGCTGACGGGGCGGCGAAAGCTTCCGCGACCGGCTTTTGCCGCATTTCGAGCACGCCATACCAGACGCAGCCCGTGACGGCGGTGAACACGAGGGCGGCAAGGAACGCTTTCATGGAAATCCCCTCTGTATATGATCGCGTCATGCAATTGCATGCCGATCCTTGACATCCGTTTAACCGGCAATGCGACTCTGTTCAAGGACAGGTTCAGGTTACCATGCCCTGCGCCAGGAACGCCTCGGCCTGATCTAGGTCATCGGGCGCGTTGGCATTGAAGAACGGATCAACCGGATCGGACGGCCATGCGACCGTGACAAGACTGTAACGCGCCGTGAAGCGGTCGATCTTGCGCTCATGCTGGACCGTCAGCGCCTGCCGGAGAGCCTCGCGGATCGCCACCGGCCACAGCCCGATCACCGGATGGCTCCAGCCGCCCGATGCCGCGACGGCGAGTTCGGCTTGGGCAACAGCCATCTCGCTCACGAACCGTGCAACGAGATCACGCGGGATGAAGGGCGTGTCCGCCGCGACGCTCACCACATGCGTGACGCCGGGAGCCTCCGCCACTGCCCAGTCCAGACCTGCGAGGATGCCTGCGAGCGGCCCGGCGAACCCCTCCACACTGTCCGGAACCACCGGCAAACCCCAGCGTGCAAATCGCTCGGGATCGCCATTGGCGTTGATCAGCAGGCCCGCACATTGCGGTTTGAGCCGTTCGATCACGTGGTCAAGAATGGTCTTGCCGCGAATCGTTCTCAGCGGCTTGTCACCGCCGCCCATGCGCCGCGCAAGGCCGCCAGCGAGGAGAAGCCCGAGGATGTGCCGTTCACTCATCCCCGCCCGCTCCCTTGTCCTCGCCCTTGCGTTGTGATTTCGCGCCTTCATCCTCGACAAAACGCAAATCCTGGTCGAACACGATCCGTTTCGCTCCCGCCAGTGCCAGAAAGCGCTTGCCGCGCGCCCGGCCGATCAATGTCAGACCTGCCTTCAGCGCCAGTTCCACGCCCCATGCGGTGAAGCCCGAACGCGAGACCAGCACAGGAATCCCCATGCGCACCGTCTTGATCACCATTTCCGAGGTCAGGCGGCCGGTCGTGTAGAAAATCTTGTCGCCAGCGGCAATCTGGTGCCGGAACATGTAGCCGGCGATCTTGTCGATGGCGTTGTGCCGGCCGACATCCTCCATGTAGACCAGCGCCCGGTCTGCCTGGCACAGCACGCAGCCATGGATCGCGCCGGCCTCCAGATAGAGCGACGGCGTCGTGTTGATGGTCCGTGTCAGCGCATAGAGCCACGAGGTTTTCACCGTCGCGGCGGGCAGCGTGATGCCTTCGATCACCTCCATCAGGTCGCCGAAGGCGGTGCCCTGCGCACAGCCGGATGTCTGGGTGCGCTTCTTGAGCTTGTTCTCGAAATTGGTCTGCGCGGGCGTGCGCACGACCACGACGCCAAGTTCGTCATCGACATCGACGCCCGTCACCTCGTCGCCCGGTTTCAGCATGCCCTGGTTGAGCAGGTAGCCGATGGCCAGCTCTTCGGGATGGTCGCCGATCGTCATCATCGTGACGATCTCCTGCGCATTCAGATAAAGCGTCAGCGGCTTCTCGTGGATCACGCGCGTCACGACCGTCGCGCCCGTGTGGTCGATGCCGGTCACTTCTGTTGACAGCCGGGGATCATCAGGGTCCGGACGGACAAGATAGTTGCTAAGGGCCTCGGCACCAGCGGCAAAATGGTCAACTGTCATCTGGACATCCCGAACACAAGACAGGCTCATAGCATAAAGCTTGGGTCCTGTTGCGCGAAGCCCACAGACGCCGCACCTGTTTTCAGGTTAGTGTCACAAATGTGGCAAGTGCAATGGTGGCGTGTCATCACGCTTCAGCAGCAATGGACAGTGCGGATGTCCACGACGTCGAGAGTGTCATCCGGCACATGACAAGGTCTGGACACTTGCCGGTTGTGAGGGTTGATGGGTGATCTCAAATCCAGAACAGATCTCAAATCCAGAGCAGATCTGAAATCCAGAGCAGATCTGAAATCCAGGCCTGGCCTTGATCCGGCGCGGGATGCGGCGCTTCTGTTGCAGCGCATGGGCTTCTTCACGCTTGGTGTTGCCTTGCCCGTGTCCGCCATGGTGTCGCGCCGTGCGGCGGTGGTGCTGGTTCCCATCGGCGTGGCGCTTCTGGTAATTGCAGCGATCCTGTCCGAACCTGAGCGGTTCGTGCGAGCGCTGAAACGCCGCTCCTTGCGGGCAACGGCTCTGTTGCTGGCGCTTCTGGTGGGCTGGGGCATCCTCTCGACAACCTGGGCTCCGCGCGGCGTTGCCGGGTTTGACCGGGTTCTGAACATGCTGTTTGCGTTTGTGGCCGGCATCCTTGCCGTTGCGGCGCTGCCTGACCGGATGCGGGCGGCAAATCTCAATGCGCTTGCGGTCGGTGCAGGTGTCGCAACTGTTGTGGCCGCCATGATGCAGGTGACAGGCTACGGCCTTGGCGACGCCGAGGATGATGTCACCGTGGTGGTGCGCGGTCTGGCGACCCTGATTGTCTTTGCAGGTCCGCTTGTCGCCTGGCTCTTGTCGCGCGGACGCACGCGCGGTGCTCTCGCCCTGTTCGGTGCGGTCGCGGCAGTCACGGTATTGACGGCCGACATCGTGCTGGTTGCCGCGCTCTGTGCCGGTTCGTTGGCCTTCGCGCTCGCAGCCATGGTGCCTGGCAAGGTGGCAGCCCGATCCGCCGCTTTCATGGGCCTGCTGGTTGTGTGCGCACCGCTGGCACCCTGGATCGCAAGATGGCTCGTGCCATTCGTGACAGGTCTGGCCCTCACCATCGCCGAGGCATTGCAGGCCTGGGGCGCGATCATTGCCAAAGCACCGATCAAGCTGCTGACAGGCCATGGTTTCGGGAGTTTCAACCTCCAGCGGTTTGGTGCAACCGACACGGCTCCGCTGCCGTCCTCCATCATTGTCGAGATCTGGCATGATCTGGGTCTTGTCGGTGCGGTTGCCTTTGCCGCTGCACTCTGGGTTGCCGTTCGTGCAACGCGGGCCTTGCCCCAGATTGTTCAGGCCGGTGCCATTTCGGCCTATGTGACGGCTTTCAGCCTTGGGCTTCTTGGCCTTGCAGGCATCCGTGCCTGGTGGCTGATGACGCTGGTTGCCGCCATGATCGTGACCACGGCGGTCGCGCGGGGCCAGGCCAAGACAGACAGGCCGCTGGCGCGGTTTGTCAGGCGCGAGACCTCTCCTGATGCAAAATCAGGCGATCCGAGATCAGGAACAATCCGCCCGACGCTCGGCGGCAGGCCAGACAGTGAGCAGCTCTAGATCATCATGATTGAGAGCATTGCTGTTGCACAAAACCGGTCCCCACTTTTGTGCGCAATGCTCTGAACCCCGTCATGCCGCTGCGGGGATCACCAGCTTGCGCCCTTCGACAACGGCATGGCATGCCACACCGTTGATGGACTGGGGCGCTTCCGCCACGCAGCGCTCGTTGGCCAGCGGGCAGCGTGGGTGGAAGGTGCAGCCAGATGGCGGGGTGATCGGGTTCGGGATCTCGCCAGCCACAGGGATGCGCTGCCGCCCGCTCATGGCCAGATCAGGCACCGCATCCAGCAGCATGCGCGTGTAGGGGTGACGCGGGTTGGTGAACATGTCCTTGGCTTCCGACACCTCGACCAGACGCCCCAGATACATCACGCCGATGCGCGTCGCCATGTGCCGCACCACGGCGAGATTGTGCGAAATGAACAGGTAGGTCAGGCCGAACTGCTGTTGCAGGTCACGCATCAGGTTGAGGATCTGTGCCTGTACCGAGACATCGAGCGCTGAGGTCGGCTCGTCGCAGACGATGAAGTCGGCATTGGAAGCCAGTGCGCGGGCAATGGCGACCCGCTGGCGCGGGCCACCGGAAAACTCGTGCGGGAATTTCTTGCCGTCATCGGGATGAAGGCCAACGAGTGTGAGCAGCTCACCCACGCGCGCGATGATGTCTGCCTCGCCCTCGATGACATTGAACGCCCGGATCGGTTCGGCAATGATGCGGTCCACACGCCAGCGCGGGTTGAGGGAGGCAAACGGATCCTGAAAGATCATCTGCATGCGGCGGCGCAATTTGGCGCGCTGCGCCGACTGGTTCTTGTCGGTCATCGACACGCCGTCAATCGTGACTTCGCCGCCAGAAACCCCCAGAAGGCCGACAACCATCTTGGCGACCGTGGATTTCCCAGAGCCGGACTCGCCCACAAGCGCGAACGTCTCGCCCTTCTTGATGTCGAACGAGACGCCGTCGACCGCTTTCAGGAACTGCTTCGGCGATTGCTCAAGAACCCTGTTGAGCCAGGGTTTTGACACATCGAAAATCTTCTTGAGGTCTGTGACCTCGACATAGGGACGCGGGTTCATCGGCTGACCTCCGCCGTATCATAAAGATGGCAGGCAACATGCCGTCCGTTCACCGGCAAGGGCACGGGTTGATCGACATGGCAGCGGGCAAAGACCTCGCCGCAACGCGGGTTGAAGGCGCAGCCGGTCGGGATCGAGGACAGGCGCGGCATCGAGCCGGGAATCTGCACAAGCCGTTCGGCGGAGGCTTCCAGCGTCGGGATCGCCCCCATGAGGCCCCTGGCATAAGGGTGCATCGGGCGCTGCACGACATCGCGCACAGGGCCGATTTCGGCCACGCGGCCCGCATACATCACGGCGACCCGGTCGGCGGTCTCAGCGATCACGCCCATGTCGTGCGTGACCAGCATCACCGCCATGCCGCGCTCGCGGCCCAGTTTCTTGATCAGCGAAATGATCTGCGCCTGCACCGAAACGTCGAGCGCCGTGGTCGGCTCGTCCGCCACGATGAAATCAGGTTCCGCGCACAGCGCGAGCGCGATCACGACCCTTTGGCGCATGCCGCCGGAGAATTCGTGCGGATAGCCATCGATGCGCTTCTCGGGAGCCGGGATGCCCACCTCGGTGAGCAGCTCAACGGCCCGGTCGCGTGCTTGCCGCGCGTTCATCGGCAGATGCGTGCGGATGGTCTCGATCAGCTGTTCGCCGACACGGAACAGCGGGTTGAGCGATGTCAGCGGGTCCTGGAAGATCATCGCCACCTTGCGACCCCTGATCTTGCGCATCTCGTCGGGCGGCAGGTTGTCGATCCGGCGGCCATTGAGCAGGATTTCACCACCCGAGATGCGCCCCGGCGGCTCGATCAGCCCGATGATCGCCGCCCCGGTGACGGATTTGCCAGCGCCTGACTCGCCCACCACCCCCAGCACCTCGCCCTTGTGAATGTCGAACGATACGCCATCGATGGCGCGCAAGGTCGCCCGCCGGGTGGCGAACTCGACCTGCAGGTTGCGGACGGAAATGACGGCATCTGTCATGGGGTGCACCAACGCATGATCATCTCAGTTTGGGGTTGAGCGCATCGCGCAGCCAGTCACCCAGAAGGTTGATGGCGAGCGCGAGGATGACCAGCATCAGCGCGGGAAAGAACAGGATCCACCACTCGCCCGACAGCAGGAATTTCTGCCCCGAGCGGATCAGCGTGCCCAGCGAAGGCTGGGTGATCGGCAGGCCGACGCCGAGAAACGACAAGGTCGCCTCCTCGATCACGGCCAGCGCCAGATTGATCGTGGCGATCACCAGCACCGGCCCCATCACATTAGGCAGCACATGGCGGGCCATGATGCCAAAGCCGGAAATGCCCATGAGCCGCGCCGCCTGCACATATTCCTTGTTGCGTTCAACCAGCGTGGAGGCGCGCACGGTGCGGGCATATTGCGCCCAGTTCGACAGGCCGATGGCCACGATGATCACGAACACGGCGGTGGTTTCGTATTGCTGCGGCGGGATCAGCCCACGCGCCACGCCGAAGATCAGGAGCGCGATGAGGATGGCGGGAAACGACAATTGAATGTCGGCCACCCGCATGATCAGCATCTCGATCTTGCCGCCGAGATAGCCCGCCATGAGGCCAAGCCCGATGCCAAGGACCATGGAAAACACCACCGAAGCCAGCCCCACCAGCAAGGACAGGCGCGTGCCGTAGAACAGGGCGGAAAAGATGTCGCGGCCCTGTTCGTCCGAACCCATGATGAACAGCATGCCAGAGCCAGCACCCCGCTCCATGGGGTGGGCGAAGCCGTCGAGCAGGTTGAGGGCCGCGGGATCGAAGGCATTCTGCGGTGCCAGTACCCCGGCCAGCAGCGCCATCAGGATGATGATCAGCGTCACGGCCGCCGAGATGATGGCGACCGGGGATGATTTGAATGACAGCCAGAGGTCCGAGTCGCGCCAGATGGCGACCCGCTCCGCGAAGCTGAGCTTCAGCCTCGGCGGTTTGTCCGGGGATTTGGCGGCAAGGTCACGCATTACTCACCTTGCCGGGACGGGCAAGCCGGCCG
>JANMIB010000311.1:0-1836 GCA_031375605.1 Allobosea sp.
TCCGCCATGAGCCACATGCCGTGCTTGTCGGCTTCAAGGCGGCCATCGCGCTCATCAACTTCGCCAGCCAGATCATGGATCTGCTCGGACTTGCCATCACCGGCAAGGAGCCTGCGGCCTTTGTGCCCAAGCTGGCAACGCTCTGGTCCGCGCTGGGCACCATCAACGCTGTGGCCATTGCGATTTCAGCCTGCGTGATCGCCGTCATCATCGGTTTGAGGCGCTACAGTCCGAGGGTTCCGGGATTGCTTGTTGCAGTGGCGCTTGCAGCCATGGTGACATTTGCCCTCTCACTGCCGGTGGAAACCATTGGTACACGGTTCGGGGGCATCCCGAATGGACTGCCCTCTCCGGCCCTGCCGCCCTTCAGCACCGCCAGGATGCTGGCCCTCCTGCCGGATGCGTGCGTCATCGCCTTTCTGGCTGGCGTCGAGTCGCTGCTGTCCGCGGTCGTGGCCGATGGCATGAGCGGGCGGAAACACCGTGCCGATGCCGAGCTGGTCGCGCAGGGTATCGCCAACATGATGGCATCGCTGTTCGGTGGCATGTGCGTGACCGGCACGATTGCCAGGACGGCGACCAACATCAGGGCCGGTGCTGCGAGTCCGGTTTCGGGCATGCTGCACAGTGTTTTCCTACTGGCTTTCATGGTTCCGGCCGCTCCGCTGGCAACCTACATTCCACTGGCGGCCCTTGCGGGTGTGCTGGCTGTGGTGGCGTGGAACATGGCAGACCGGGCAGAGTTCGCAGCGATCATCAAAGCCATGGATGGCAAGACGTCAGTGATGCTGGCGACCTTTCTCTTGACGATTTTTGTCGATCTCATGGTTGGCATTGCGGCTGGTTGCGTGCTGGCCGGGGCGATTTACATCATCCGGCGCAAATCAATCTAGGTTCAGCGACAACCCGTCCGCTGGCGACATGCCTCGACCGGCGCTAGAAAGGATTATGCCCAGTCCATCCCGCCTGTTTGACATCGCCATCATCGGCCCCGGCTCGGTCGGAACCGTCGCGGCACTCTCGTTTGCGAGCAAGGGGTTCAGCGTTGCACTGGTCGGTCCGTCAGTACCGCGCCGCGATGGCAGGACAGTGGCGCTGATGGATGCATCATGGGCGCTTCTGGCGGATTTCGGCGTGACCGGGAACCTGGAAGAGCACGCATCACCGCTGAACGTGATGCGTCTTGTCGATGATACGGGCAGCCTGTTCAAACGTCCGCCGACGGAATTCCGGGCCAGCGAGATCGGGCTTGACCAGTTCGGTTGGAACATCGAAACCGCGACGCTTTCACAGGTGCTTCTGGATGCGGCTGACAGGACAAGCGGGATCATGCGCCTGACAGATGCTGTTGCCGGCATCGAGGCAGATGATGCGTCTGTCACCATCAGACTTGAGGGTGGCGATGTCATCAATGCCAGACTTTGCGCAGGTGCAGACGGGCGCAGGTCCGTTGTGCGCAAGGATGCCGGAATCAAGGCGAAGGACTGGAGCTATCCGCAGGCGGCCTTGACCACCATTGTCAGGCATACCCGTGATCACAGAGGCATTTCCACGGAGTTCCACACCCGTTTCGGTCCATGCACCACCGTGCCGCTGCCAGGCAAGCGCTCCAGCATTGTCTGGATGATGAGCCCTGAAGACGGTGAGCGGCGCGCGGCGCTGGATAATGCCGCGCTTGGCCTTGCCATCGAGCAGCAGACACATTCGATACTGGGGCAGATGGTGGTCGATGGTCCGCGCGGTGTGGTGCCCATGGGTGGGCTTTCGGTGGAGAGCTTCACCGCTCCCCGTGTGGCCCTGATCGGGGAAGCTGCGCATGTCTTTCCGCCCATCGGC
>JANMIB010000182.1:0-1600 GCA_031375605.1 Allobosea sp.
CAATCAGACTGTTCCAGTCAGATGGTATTTGCTCAGGGTTGCCGCCCGCCTGTTTCACAAGATCCTTGTTGACGAACACGACGGGCGTGGAGACACCCCATGGCAGGGCATACTGCTTGCCGTTGATCTGGCCATGGGCGAGGATTTCCTTTGAGTAACCCAGCGCCGCCATGTCCTGTCCGGCGAGCAGGTCATCGAACGGCTCGATCAATTTCCGGGAAACGAATTCGCGCAACAGGTGCATGCCGCCGAGATGGAAATCGGGCATCTGAGACGTCAGCGACTGCCGCGCGATGGCCAGAAGCGCGTCATCATAGGTCGGTGCAGGCGCGCGATACCGGATCGTGATGTCGGGACGTTTTGCGGAGAACCGTGTCACCAGTTCATCCTGCCAGATCTTGTGGGCCGGATAGGTGTGGTAACCTTCAAGGACAACCTGCGAAGAGGCGGGTGCAAAGGCAGCAGTGACAAGTCCAAACGATAGCGTGAGGGTGGCGAACAGGCGTGACATGGCGTGATCCTTCAGGTTTTCGATGATGTGGTGGCGCGCGGAATTGTGAGGCCGCGAATGAAGTGCTTCTGGGCGAAGGCGAACAGCACGACGAGCGGCAATGTGGTGATGACACCGCCCGCCATCAGCGCACCGACATTGCCGGCGCTGTCGCCGGAGGCCCTGAAGGTGGCGAGGCCCAGCGGAGGCGTCATCATTTCGGGCCGTGTGATCACGACAAGCGGCCAGTAAAGGTCATTCCAGTGCGCGACGATGGAGAAGATCGAAAAGGCCGCGACCGCAGGCCAGGCAGAGGGCAGGATGAGCCGCCAGACGATGGCGAACTCCGAAAATCCATCCAGCCGCGCTGCGTCGAGAACATCGTCCGGATAGGAGGCGAAGAACTGCCTGAACAGGAAGATCGCGAACCCCGATATGATGAAAGGCAGGATCAGCGCTGTGTAGGTGTCGGTCAGCCCCGCATTGGCGATGGCGATGTAGAGCGGGATCGCAGGCACCTGAATCGGGATCATCAATCCGATGATCACCAGCGCGAACAGGATTGGCCGCCCCCGGAACGGCAGCTTGGCCAGCGCATAGCCTGCGGGAACAGCCACGAGAACCTGCAGCAGCAGGATGGCAAGGCACACGAATGCGCCGTTCAGCATGTAGCGCAGCAAAGGCGCGCGGGAGAGCGCGAAGGCATAGTTGTCGCGTGCTGAAGCCAAGTCGGGCAAGAGCAGCAATCTTCCGGAGAAAATCTCGCCTTGCGGCGCGAGCGATGCCATCACCATCCAAATGAAAGGCAACAGCATGACGAGAGACGCTGCGACCAGCACGCCATTGCCGATGACCGCACTGAGGGTCAGCTTGCGCCGCACCTCAGACATAATGCACCTTGCGGTTGGCAAGGCTCATCTGCAGCCACGTCAGCAAGGCGACGCACGTGAGGAACATCACGGCGATGGCCGAACCTGTCCCGATCTTGAGATAGCGAAACGCCTCCTCGTAGAGCATAAAGAGGACGACGCTGGTCGATCTGATCGGCCCGCCATCCGTCAGCACAGCCACCGTCTCGAATTCCGACACAGCGCGGATCAGTGTGATGAC
>JANMIB010000327.1:0-4040 GCA_031375605.1 Allobosea sp.
CAAGCCGTCAACGGATCTGTTCACCAGCCAGCTGGCGATGAAGGAGAGCGGCTACATCATCACGAAGCCGAACTCCACGGCAACCAGCATACCCGGTGTGTTCGCAGCTGGCGATGTTGCCGACGACACCTTCCGCCAGGCCGTGACAGCCGCAGGATTGGGCTGCATGGCCGCACTCGAAGGCGAAAAATGGCTGGCAGCACAGGAATCAAACCGCATGGCGGCGGAGTGAGTTCCGGTGCATTGATGAGGATCGCGAAATGGACCTTTGGGACCGAAAGTCAGCCAGCCAACCCTGAGTGATCGAACTCATCAACGGAATTCATTGATGAGCCATCACGCATCAGCTTGACGCGCACCTTATTTCCCCTTCACCATGCACAAAACGCATAAACGACGTGCAGGGCGGGGCTGGCGATGGACTGGGACAGGATACGCATTTTCTACACAGTGGCGGAGTCCGGCTCCTTCACCAAGGCGGGTGACACACTCAGCCTGAGCCAGTCAGCCGTCAGCCGCCAGATCAGCGCGCTGGAGCGGGAGGTCCGTGCGCCGCTGTTTCACCGGCATACGCGCGGGTTGATCCTTACGGAACAGGGCGAACTTTTGTGGCGCGCGGCGCGCGACATGACGCAGCGGCTGGAAAAGACCAAGGCGCAGCTCACCGAAACGCGCGAGCATCCATCAGGCGAACTGAAAGTGACCACGACTGTCGGTCTTGGCAGCCGCTGGCTTGCGCCCCGGCTCGGCGATTTTCTGGATTCGTATCCCGATGTGCGGGTTCAGCTGGCCCTGACGGACGAGGAACTCGACCTCTCGATGCGCCAGGCCGACATCGCCATCCGCCTGCGCCAGCCACAGCAGCCGGACCTGATCCAGCGCAAGCTGTTCACGGTGCATTTCCACGTCTATGCAGCACCGTCCTATCTCAAGCGTTATGGCGAACCCAAGACGCTGGAAGAGCTGGACAATCACCGCATCCTGTCATTCGGCGGCACCTCGCCATCTTACCTGCTGTCGGTGCACTGGCTGGGCACGGCGGGGCGCGATCCGCGTGATCCGCGCACGCCACACCTTCTGGTCAACAACATCGCCGCCCTGCGCAACGCAGTGGAACATGGCGCTGGACTCGCGGTCCTGCCGGACTATCTGGTTGAACAGGGCTCGCCGCTGGTGCAGATCCTGCGCGAGACCGAGATGCCCTCGCTCGACAGCTATCTGGTCTATCCCGAAGAGATGAAGAGCGTGGCCCGCGTGCAGGCCTTCCGTGACTTCCTGATCCAGAAGGCCCAGCGCTGGACCTTTTGAAAACACCCAAACCCTCGTTTTCTATGCCAGCGGTACTCATCCCGAGCCCGTCGAAGGATGAACTCCAGATACACATCAACTGGAATCCTCATCCTTCGACGGGCTCAGGATGAGGATAAAAATGCCGTTCTTCTTTGACTCAAGCCATGCAGTTATCGGAGATCCCACCCTCAAAAATGACTGAAACATGGCAAGCCATTCCCAAAGCGCATAACAAATGTGCATCATGCTGCATTGCAAAAAAGCAGCCTGGTGGGCATATCGAATGAGTGATCAGGGTTCTGGTGTCCGCTTCCTCCTCCCGGCGTTGATGCCTTCCTGGTCCACCCCTCTGGAGTGTCTGGCTTGCCAGACATGACCTCAAGCCCGGTTCCTCGCGGAACCGGGCTTTTTTTTCGTCAGAAAAATACCCACAAAAGCACGGATCGATGTTGTGCAAAGGCGACACGCAGACCAAGCAGCGGTTGCATCATAGATACAGCCGCTCCTTCTCCAGTCCCTTGTAAAGGTGCGCCACTTGCTCGGCATAGCCGTTGAACAGCAGCGTCGGCACGCGCTCCTGGCTGCCGAGCACCTGTTCGGTGGCCTGGCTCCAGCGTGGATGCGCGACTTGAGGGTTCACATTGGCCCAGAAGCCATATTCGGAGGATTGCAGCTGCTCCCAGAAACTTTTCGGCCGATCAGCCGTGAAACTGATCCGCGTGATCGCCTTGATCGACTTGAAGCCGTACTTCCACGGCAGGATCAGGCGCAGCGGTGCGCCGAACTGGTTGCGCAGCGGCTTGCCATAAACGCCCGTCACCAGCAGTGGAA
Organism: Allobosea sp.; assembly: GCA_031375605.1. Classification (GTDB taxonomy): domain Bacteria; phylum Pseudomonadota; class Alphaproteobacteria; order Rhizobiales; family Beijerinckiaceae; genus Allobosea. Next base: position 2,122 of record JANMIB010000327.1, read on the forward strand.
GGTCGTTGGCAGCCTCCTCGATGGTTACGGCCTCGACATAGGGCCATGGATACCAGCTCTGCTTCTGGCCCGGTGCGATGGCGGCGTTCTGGAAGGTCTCGAAGCGCACATATCTGGCACCCGATGACGGCTTGGCAATGTTGAGGAAAGACTTGAGTGTGAAGCCCGTCCACGGCACCGCCATGGCCCACGCTTCCACGCAGCGGAAGCGGTACAGCCGTTCTTCAAGCTGGGAGCGGCGGATCAGATCGTCGATGCCGATCTCGAAAGGCTTTTCGACCAGGCCATCGACCTTGATCGTCCAGGGCCGGGTTTTCTTGGCCTCGGCCTGCTTCCAGATGTTCTTGGTCGAGCCGAACTCGTAATAGTTGTTGTAGCCTGCCGCCGTCACCTCATCGGTCACGGGCCTGTCCAGCTTGAAGCTGGCATTGTTCCTGGCCGGATAAAGGTCATCGGTCGGGTCGGGCTTGCGGTCTAGGTTGGGCTGGCTGCTCCCGAACCATTGCGCCTCGGCCGACGTTGCACCTGCTGCAATCGAAGCTGCGCCCACGCCGCCGGCCAGAAAGGCGCGGCGATTCAGAAAGGCAGCCTCGGATGTGGCCTGTGCTTCGGGAATTTCCCAGCTCTGGGTCCGTTTGATCAGCATGGTCCGCTCCTCGCATATGTCTGTTGATGTCCATACGCTGTTCGCGGCCATTCTGTTACGGGGCGGATGCTGACATCCATCACGAAACAGGGAGCGGGCAGCTGGAATACGTCAGTTTTCAGGTGTCATCCCCGGCGATGCGGCACGCGTCGGGAAGGGGATCCACATCTATGCACAAGGTTGGATCCCCTTCCCGCGCCTTCGGCGCGCCGGGGATGACACCGATTTCGGCTACCCGCGCTTGATGCGCGCATCAACATACACACCACGCTCAAGGCCTTCCCAGGCAGCATTGGAGCGCGGCTCGTAGGTGTCGGCAGAACCCAGCGCGATGCGGCTGTCATCGGGGGATTTCTTGTAGGTCTTTTGCGCAGGCCGGCCTGATACCGCGCAGCGGGCTGTCAGTTTCTCGACATGGTCGGCCATGGCGAGCAGCCGCGCCGACACATCGAACGGCATGCCGCGCCAGTCGCAATCCAGACCGCCGCAGGTCACGTCATGTCCCGCCACCAGCAGTGCATGCACACATTCGTGGAAGGCTCCGTGAAAATGCGGTGTTTCAAGAAACTGCATCTCGTCGACAAAGACATGCACAGGCCCGTCCACACGGGCGCCAGCCTCGGCGACAGCGGCAAACAGGTCATGCTCGCCGGCAATCGGAAGGGCCGGATGCGCCACCCCGTCATGGGTCACGATCGCACCATCGGCAAAACGATTGTCCATCGCGGGCTTCACGATCACCACAGGACGCGCACCCTCGTCCAGCGCAACAGCGATGCGCCTGATCAGTGCGGAGGTCTTGCCCGCAAACATTGGCCCGGCAACGACAGTCAAGGTGGCAATCATGGGATCAGTCCAGAAAGGTGCATGCAGAACGTTGTCAGCAAACAACCAGATTCGGGGCGGCAGTGCGCGCGCAAATATCGCGCTGTTCACATGAAAGGCAGGCCTTGAAAGGGAGGCCTTGGTCCGCGCGCCTTGCCGCGCTATGTCGATGTTACACGGGCGACATGAACGCCCGACAGCAGGGATCTCGAGGACACACCATGACCAGCATCACTCGCCGCCAGTCGCTCGCCCTCATCGGCGGTGCCATCGCCGCGCCGTCCCTTGTTCGCGCGCAAAATACGTGGACTCCGGCCAGGCCCATCACGCTGGTCGTGCCCTATCCGGCAGGCGGGCCAACCGACGCGATCGGCCGCATCGTGGCGAAAGAACTGGAAAATGTGTTCAAGGTTGGCGTGGTGGTCGACAACCGCGCCGGAGCATCGGG
>JANMIB010000352.1:0-4676 GCA_031375605.1 Allobosea sp.
GAAGCCGAGAACAGGTCGCTCACCCGCGCACGACCGTGGTGAACACCTGCCCCTTGCGGTTGAGAGTGATTTCCCAGCCCCTCGAACGGTCCCGTGTCAGCCGCTCCACATCGCGGGATGTCGCGATCTTGTCGCGGTTGATCGAGACCAGGATGTCGCCCTTCTGGAAGCCGATCTGCCCGGCTGGGCTGTCGGGCTCCACATCCAGCACCGCAACGCCCTCGGAGCCGACCTCGATGGTCAGCTCTTCGGCAACCGCTGGCGAAAGGTTGACGACGGTCAGCCCCGTGAACGGCCCGCGTCCGCCAACCTTGACCGCATCACGCGGGCGCGTTTCAGGGGCAACGATCATTTTCACGGGCAGAACCAGCTTGTTCCTGCCGCGCATGATGCTGAGTGAAGAGGTTCCCCCCAGCGTACGCGTGGCCAGCCTGTAGCCGAAACTGTCGGGGTCTTCGACCTGCTGGCCATCCATCTGCAAGATCACGTCGCCGCGCCTGAGGCCGGCATCCTCCGCAGGGCTCTTGTCGAACACGGCCGCAACCATCACACCGGTAGGCCGGTCCAGCCCAAGCCCTTCGGCGATATCCGGTGTCACGCCCTGGAGCCGCGCACCAAACCACGGGCGACGCACCGAAGCGCTGCCCGCCTTCGCGGATTCCACCACGATCCGCACCATCGTGGCTGGAATGGCAAACCCGATGCCGTGGCTGGCGCCTGTCTTGGAAAAGATCGCCGTGTTGATGCCGATCAGCCGGCCCTGCATGTCCACGAGCGCGCCGCCCGAGTTGCCGGGATTGATGGCGGCATCGGTCTGGATGAACGACTGGAAGTCAGCAATGCCGACTTGCGTCCGCGCGAGGGCCGAAACGATGCCCTGCGTCACGGTCTGGCCCACACCGAACGGATTGCCGATGGCCAGCACCAGATCCCCCACCTGAAGGTCATCCGAATTGCCGATCTCGAGCGCGGATGACAGGCCGCTGGTGGTCTTGAGCTTCAGCACCGCGAGGTCTGTGCGGGGGTCACGCAGCACGATCTCGGCCTCCACCTCGCGCTTGTCGGCAAGGGCAACCTTCACCTCGGTCATGCCCTCGATGACATGGTGATTTGTGACCACAAGCCCTGCTGCCGCATCCACGATCACGCCAGACCCGAGCGATTGCTGCGCGCGTTCGCGAGGCACACCAAATCCGCCATCGCCAAAGAAGCGCCGGAAGAACGGATCATCCATGAACGGGTTGGAGGCCCGCCTCTCCTGCCTGAGCCCATAGACGTTGACCACGGCAGGCGTGGTCTTCTGCACCACGGGGGCAAAAGACAGCGTGATTTGCTGTCGCGTGTCAGGTGTCGCGCGCAACTGGGCCAGGGCTGGCGTGCCAACCGCCGTGATACTCACCAGCACAGCAAGCGCGCGTGGCCTCAAACACGACCTGAGCCGCGCCATAACGAGTGTGTCAATTGTCAATTGCAAGCTCCCGTGACAGATCATAAAGACAAGATGGTCATCATATCTGAATGTCGCAAGCACGGCATGTTACACTGTATTCGACGTATGCACGGTACACTCATCGACGGTGGTTGTGGTTCAGGTATCGGAACGACATGAGCAGGCATTTCATCCTCTACAGCAGCGACGCACGCCTGCCAGATGACCCGGCTGACCGACTGATGCAGCTGTGCGATATTCTCGTCCGGGCCAGACGGCACAACAGCGCAAATCAGGTCAGCGGCTATCTTGCACTGGTTGGCAACCAGTTTGTCCAGATGCTTGAAGGCGACAGCGTTGTCCTCTCTGCCATCATGTTGCGGATCGGCATCGATTATCGGCATTCAAATCTTGTGGTCAGGCAAAAAGGCAAGGTTACAACGCCGCTTTTCAATGATTGGGAGATGGGATGCTGCGTCGAGCCAGATATCGTGAAGCATGCGCTCGAGCGTGCAGGCCTCGCAGCGAGCGATGACTTTTCAAAGGCCCCTGCGGAAGCACTCAGGACTTTTCTCGTCACGCTGTCATGGCTGGCAAAAACATCCGGCGAGGACTGTGTGGTTTGAGAACAAGCTGCTGAGACAACATAGCCAGACTTAACGATGCTGCCATATTTCAGGGCTGGCTCGCAACGTTACGGAACGAGGCAAGGATTACAAAACTAAGCTCATTCTCAAGTCAGCTTTTTGGCCGCGCAAGACTGATCACGACACAACACCAAAATTGATTGCGACATCATACTACGCGGCAGAAGCGCCCATATCCTCACAAACACGCACAAGTTGAAGACATTTGCTTGACGTGCTTCAAGGTATCCATAAAGCGTATAGGCATGGGTCTTCAACATGCTTTGTATACAAGTCGTTCCGTCCTGCCGACCGAATCGGTAACTCGGCTTGCTGACATCGTCGCCATCTTGGCGAGTGCGCGCAGATTCAACGAGCAACACAGCCTGACTGGATACTTGGCCCTTGTCGATGGTCAGTTTCTGCAGATTCTCGAAGGTGATGCTGGTTCACTCAAGGAAGTGCTGCTGAAAATCAGTCTCGACACGCGAAATGACCGGATGGTCGTGTTGGAGCAATGTGAAATCGAGGATCGCATGTTCTCCGACTGGAGCATGGGCTGCTCGCTTGCACCTGAGCTGATTAACACCGCACTGAATTTCGCTGGCCTTGCCATCGACACCGGGTTCGCCCAATCGTCTCCAGCCGCACTGAAGACATTTCTTGTCATGCTGTCGAACATATCCGCCAGGCGGAATGCAGAACTGGAAAGCTGATCTGATCACATGAGAAAGGCGGCTCTTTCGAGCCGCCTTGAAAAGGTCCGGTTACAAGTCCTGAAATCAGGCCGCTTCGGCACCATCTTCTTTCATGGTTGGCCCTGAGTCCTTGCCGCGCGCGGTCACATCGCGGTCCACCATCTCGATGACGGCGAGCGGCGCATTGTCACCATAGCGGAAACCTGCCTTCAGAACACGGGTGTAGCCACCGTTGCGCTCCTTGTAGCGGGGCCCGATGACATCGAACAGCTTCTTGGCCATCGCGACATCCTTGATCTGCGCGATCACCTGGCGGCGGGCATGAAGATCGCCACGCTTGCCGAAGGTGATCAGCTTCTCGATCACAGGCCGCAAATCCTTTGCCTTCGGCAAGGTCGTGACGATCTGTTCGTGCTTAATCAAGGCATTGCACATGTTTGCAAACATGGCCTTGCGGTGTTCAGTTGTGCGGTTAAAACGACGACCGCGAAATCCGTGACGCATTGTGGCTCTCCTGCGTTATGCGCCCGCCGTGCCAAGGTACGGGTGCTTTTTATGGGCAATCTGCAGTGGGCAACCGGCAGTCGATCAACATGAACGACCGCCTGACGCCAACTGCGTATTACCGCTCAATAATGCTCTTCAAACCGCTTTGCGAGCGACTCGATGTCTTCTGGCGGCCAGCCCGACACTTCCATGCCGAGGTGAAGGCCCATGCCAGCCAGCACTTCCTTGATCTCGTTCAGGGACTTGCGACCAAAGTTCGGGGTGCGCAGCATCTCTGCTTCGGTTTTCTGGATCAGATCACCGATATAGACGATGTTGTCGTTCTTCAGGCAGTTTGCCGAACGGACAGACAGCTCCAGTTCGTCCACCTTCTTGAGCAGCGCCGGATTGAACGGAAGCTGCGGTGCATTCGACACCACCTCTTCCTTGCGTGGCTCCTCGAACGTGATGAACACGGCAAGCTGGTCCTGCAGGATGCGCGCCGAGTAGGCCAGCGCATCTTCCGGCGTGATCGAACCGTCGGTCTCGACTGTCATGGTCAGCATGTCGCGGTCAAGATTCTGGCCCTCGCGGGTGTTCTCGACGCGGTATGACACCTTGCGCACCGGTGAATAGAGCGCATCCACAGGGATCAGGCCAATCGGCGCATCTTCCGGGCGGTTGTGCTCGGCTGGAACATAGCCCTTGCCGGTTGCAACCGTGAACTCCATGCGGATTTCAGCGCCGTCATCCAGCGTGCAGATCACATGATCGGGATTGAGGATCGACACATCGCCAACTGTGTTGATGTCGCCGGCCGTTACAGTGCCTGGCCCCTGCTTGCGAAGGGTCATGCGCTTGGCTGTGTCGCCCTGCATCTTGATGGCCACGGCCTTCACGTTCAGGACGATGTCGGTCACGTCTTCACGCACACCCGGTATCGACGAAAACTCGTGCAGCACGCCATCAATCTGGATCGCCGTGACGGCTGCACCCTGAAGCGACGACAAGAGCACGCGGCGCAGTGAGTTGCCGAGCGTCTGGCCAAAGCCGCGTTCCAGCGGGCGGGCCACAACAGTGGCCACCCGCTTGGCATCTTCACCAGGCTTCACTTCAAGCTTGTTTGGCTTCGAGAGATCCTGCCAGTTTTTGCTAATCACGACCGCACCTTTCCTTGAGGGGTCTTGCTGGCAATGGCCATGCCATTACCCATGATCGTCGAAATGCATCGCAATTTCTGCGAACGCACCACGGCGGTGTGAAACGAACTCAGACGCGGCGACGCTTGCGAGGGCGGCAGCCATTGTGCGGAATGGGTGTGACGTCGCGGATGGAGGTCACGGTAAACCCCGCCGCCTGCAACGCGCGCAGTGCAGACTCGCGGCCCGAACCCGGACCCAGAACCTCGACCTCGACCGTGCGCACGCCATGCTCGGA
>JANMIB010000183.1:0-2381 GCA_031375605.1 Allobosea sp.
AATTCGCCAAATGATGTGGTTCCGCATCCCGATGGCAGCTACTGGTTCACCGATCCGCCCTATGGCGGCCAGCTTTACGAAGGCGCGCCCGATGCAGCTGGCGGGCCGAGCAATGCGAATGGCAGACTTAGAAACCGGGTCGGGCAATCAGCCGAAATCGGCACATCACGCCGCGAGTTGCCGACCAACTGCTACAGGATCGATCCGGGCGGGCGGGTCGATCTGGTAGTGACCGAACAGCAGGTGCCTGATCCAAACGGCCTGTGCTTTTCGCCAGACTACAAGAAGCTCTACATCGCCAGCACCGGCAAGGGGCCAGGCGACACTGGGCCGGGCGGCAAGGGCGACATGCACGTCTTCGATGTCGGCACTGACAACAAGCTCTCTAACCAAAAGCTGTTCAGCGATTTCATGGTGGATGGCGTCAAGTGTGGGCCTGATGGCGTGCGCGCCGATGTCGACGGCAATCTCTGGTGTTCCAGCAATGCGGGGCGCAGTGTCGGCTACAGCGGCGTGACGGTGTGGACGCCGGAAGGCAAGCTGATCGGGCGCATCCGGTTGCCGGAGGTCTGCGGCAATGTCTGTTTCGGCGGCCCGAAGCGCAATCGCCTGTTCATGGCCTCAAGCCAGTCGCTCTATGCGGTCTATGTCAACACGCAGGGAGCCGCTCCGGGCTGAACGCCGGGTTAGGCTTCACGAATAACGCTCGGTGTCATCCCTGGCGGCCCAAAGGGTGGGGAAGGGGATCTATTCTCGCACGTGTGTGGCGTTTTGGATCCCCTTACCGACGCGTTTCGCGTCGCCGGGGATGACACCGAAAGCTCTTTGGGGCTTACCGCACCCGCACCGTCATCGGCATGCCGCCGGCGGGCCTGAGCGTGATGCGCTGCATCGGTTCGGGTTCGCTTGGCGCTGCATAGCTGAAGCGCAGGCGTTGCGTCAGCGTTGCCAGGACAATCATGGCTTCGACCATCGCAAACTGCATCCCCACGCAGATGCGCGGACCTGCACCAAACGGAAGGAACGCAAAGCGATCAATCTTGTCTCGCGCGCCGGGCAAGAAGCGTTGCGGCATGAAGTGGCCCGGATACTCCCAAAGCTGCTTGTGCCGGTGGATCACATAGGGCGGGATGACCACCAGCGCGCCCTTGGGGATGGCGATGCCGTCTGCAACATCAACTTCATTGGCACTGCGGGTGAGGGTGGCGACCGGCGGATAAAGCCGCATGGCCTCTTCGATCACGGCACGTGTCATGGCCAGCCTGTCGCCGTCCAGCGCTGCTGCGATGATGTCATCACCTGCGGCATCGGCCTCGCGTTCGACCTCTTCCAGAATGTCCGGCGATCGTGACAGCAGATACAGCGCCCATGTCAGCACATTGGCCGTGGTTTCATGCCCTGCACCGATGAAGGTGACGATGTTGGCACCGATCTCAACCTCGCTGAGGCCCTGGCCATTTTCCGGATCCCGTGCCGCGATCAGGGCGGTCAGCAGATCAGCCGGTGCAGGCTTCCCGTCGGCGATCATCGCATTGCGGGTGGCCACGATCTCGCGGACTGTTCGCTCGAAGAAGCTGATGGAAGGCTGAGCCATGATGCGCCCGATGCGCGGTATCCAGCCGGGGGCATTGAAAATGTCGAGCGGGTCGATCCGGCCCTGCGTCTCGAAGTAGCGCGACAGGGCCGCGCCGAAGGCATCCGCGCCGCCATCGATCACGTTCGAGAACAGCGTTGCCGCCAGCACATCGAAGGTCAGGGTCGTCATCAGGTGCGATACGTCAAGCACGTGGCCGGGCCTCCGGCGGGCCAGTTTCCTGGCTTGGGCCTCGACAGGTGCCTGCATCGCTTCTGCAAGTGCCGCGACGCGCCTTGGCGTAAACAAGGGCGCGACCGTGCGCCGTGCTCGTTTCCAGGCATCGCCTTCCGCAGTCAGCAAGCCGTCACCTAGCCCCGGCGACAGCACGCGGAGCTGCAGATCGTCCTTGCGGTAATTGGCGACGTTCTCGACCAGGACATGCCTGATTGCCTTTGGGTTCGCGAGAAACACGCCATAGCCAAACATGCCGGGGCCGGAGAGGTGTAGCTCCTCGAAGTGGGCCCTCCGCCAGATTGTCAACGGGTTGCGCCGCAGGGCCAGCAGCAGCTGCAGCCTGTTCAGTTGATCGGCATGAGGACGGGGTGCAGGCGGACGAAACGCGCTACCTGGCCTGTACGCGTCCAATGAAGGTGCTTGTGCTGTGAAAAACATAACAACAGGTTAGCCGCAAACCGCGCCGAAGGCAGTGTTCCAGTTCGACGCAGGCAGATTCAGGCAGACATGTGCCGCCCGGCGTTCAGCCTGCAGCCAGAAGCCGGGACTGGTCCTCGATCTCGAAAAACTG
>JANMIB010000410.1:0-7611 GCA_031375605.1 Allobosea sp.
CAAACAGGAAACTGGGGATCGCATAGCCCAGGATCACGATGCCGGAGGTCCAGACATCGAAGCGGGAGCCGTCGGACACAGCCTTCCTAATGCCGAGCGGGATGGAGACGGCATAGCCGATGATCAGGATCCAGAGGCCGAGCGAGATCGAGACGGGCAGCTTCTCCTTGATAAGTTGCAACACCGGCGCATCGCGGAAATAGCTCTTGCCGAAGTTGAAGGTGGAATAGTCCACCAGCATCTTGAGGAAGCGCTCATGGGCAGGCTTGTCGAAGCCGAACTGTTTCTCGAGTTCCTTGATGAACTGGGGGTCAAGCCCCTGTGCGCCGCGATAGGCTGATGTGACATCGCCCGCTGTTCCGCCGCTGGCCTGGGCACCGCCGGCCATATCGCCCCCGCCTCCGCCAAGGCGCCCTGCCACGCCTGAGTCCTGGCCCTGGAGCTGGGCAATCATGCGTTCGACCGGGCCGCCGGGCGCAAACTGCACCAGAACAAACGAGATCAGCATGATACCCAGCAAGGTGGGGATCATCAGGAGAACCCGGCGGGCGATATAGGCGAGCATGATCCTTCAGACCCTCCCGATCTTGCGGGCTTTTTCAGGGTTGAACCACCAGGTCGCGGGCGCGCCTTCGCCGAATTTGGGCTGCACGCCAGGTCGCTCGTACATGTCCCAATAGGCGAGCCAGACAGTCGGCGCATGCCACATCGGCACCCAGTAGCGCCCGGCGCGGAAGACGCGGTCAAGCGCCTTGCAGGCCACCACAACCTCCTTGTAGGAGCCTGCATCGGCAATGGTGGCCAGAAGCGCGTCGATGGCCGGGCTGGCAATGCCGGCATAGTTGCGCGAGCCGGGTGTCCTTGCCGCTTCCGAGCTCATCACCAGTCGCATCGTGTCGCCGGGGATCTGCGATCCACCGAGCGCCAGGCTGACCATGTCGAAATCAAATTCGTTGCTGCGGCGCTGATATTGGGCAGGATCCACCGTTCGCAGCTTGCCTTCGATGCCGAGCCGCTTGAGGTTGGCGATGAAGGGCTGGGTGTGCGGGTGCAGCGCTGGATTGGAATCGAGGAACTCGATCTCGAATGGCTTGCCGTCTGGCAGGCGCATGGTCGCGCCATCGCGCTTGCAACCTGCTGCCAGCAACAATTCGTTGGCGCGGCGCAGCAGGGCGCGGTCATTGCCCGAGCCGTCAGAGATCGGCGGCACCCAGGGCGCGGCAAAGACCTCCGGGTCGAGCGTGGCGCGGAATGGCTCCAGCAGCGCCAGTTCCTCCGGGCTGGGCAGCCCTTCCGCCTTCTTGTCGGATTTCTCGAAAAAGGAGCTTGTGCGGGCGCGCAGCCCGAACATGATGTTCTTGTTGGTCCACTCGAAATCAAAGCACAGCGCGAGGGCCTCCCGCACGCGCTTGTCCTTGAACATCTCGCGGCGGGTGTTGAAATACCAGCCCTGTGAGGCCGTGGTGGCTGTGCGCGGCAGCTCCTCACGCTTCACGCGGCCATCGCGCAGTGCCGGGAAATCATAACCGGTCGCCCATTGCCGGGCGGTGTATTCTTCCTGAAAGGTGATCGTGCCTGCCTTGAAGGCCTCGAAGGCCACGTTGCGGTCACGGAAATACTCGTAGCGGATACGGTCGAAGTTGTTGAGACCGACGTTCACGGGCAGATCCTTGCCCCAGTAACCGGCAACCCGCTCGTATTCCATGTAGCGGCCCTGCTCGAAGCGGCCCATGCGGTAGGCACCTGATCCCAGGATCGGCTCGAGGATCGCCGCCTCGAAATCACGGCCTTCCCAGAACTTTCGCGAGAACACGCTGAGCGAACCGACAAGCAGATGCAGATCGCGGCTTTTCTTCGGGGTCAGCCTGACCGTCACGGTGCGGGGATCATCAACCGTCACGCTGTCGAGTTCGCGCAGCAACAGGCGATAGGACGAGTGCCCCTTTGTCTTGATGGTGTTCATCGAGAAGGCGACATCTTCTGCCGTCAGGGGCGAGCCATCGTGAAAGCGGGCCTCCTCGCGCAGCCTGAACCGGTAGGTCAGCTTGTCCGGAGCGATCAGGATCGATTTTGCCAGCAGGCCATAGGCCGTCAGTGGCTCATCGGCATGGCTGGTGACGAGACTGTCGAAGATCAGTTCGGTCCCGCCCACGCCGTCGCCCTTGTCGACGAAGGAGTTGAGCGTGTTGAAGGTATCGAAACTCTGGTTGCCGCCTCCGCTCCTCAACTGGATGGTGACGAAGCCACCTTTTGGGGCAGCGGGGTTGACGTAGCCAAAGTGCCTGAAGTCCGGCGGCAAGCCCAGTTCACCAAAGGTCGAAAGGCCGTGGGCCTCGGTCCAGCCGGTTTCCGCGAAAGCAGGGCTGATCAAGGCGGGTCTGCCAATGGCCTGGGCGGCCAGCAGGGCGGCGCCGCCTGTCAGCGCGCTGCGGCGTGTCACCTTTTTCATGCAGCCTCCTATTGGACAGACCTGATTCGCCCGCACCATATGTCGCTATGCCGAAGATGTGCCAGCGCTGCCGATGCCGCAAACGAAAAAGCCGGGCGTCTTGCCCGGCTTGCCGTCATCACGATCACGAAACCAGCTGCAGCCGTTTCACTTGAGAGAAGCGAGGTAGGCAATGATGTCGGCGCGCTGGTCCGGCTTTGCAACCCCTGCATAGCTCATCGAGGTGCCGACAATGTAGGCGCTTGGCTTTTTGAGGAAGGCATCGAGCTGTTCAGTGCCCCAGTTCTCGCCCTTGGCCTTGCGCTCCTTGAGCGCGGCCGAATAGGCGAAGCCGTCGATATGGCCCTTCGGACCATCGACGACCTTCCAAAGGTTGGGACCAACCTTGTTTGCGCCACCATTGTCGAAGGAATGGCAGGCCTTGCAGGCACCCACGGCGCGTTCGCCGCGTCCGGCATCTGCCACCTGCATCCGCTCCGCAATCGGCTTGTCAGCTTCTGCGGCGGCGCCCGCGGCCGGTGCCGCTGCCACCTCGGCTCCCGGAAGGTCATATCCGGGGATTTTCGGCTTGACGGGACTGACGGCGATACCGGCCATCATGCTGAGGCCCATCACAGCCAATGCACTGCCCAGAACAGCGCCTGCAATCTTGTTCAGCTCAAACGAGTCCATCGTCCGCCTCGTCCCTCAGGTCTGCACGCAATGGCAACCTGAACATGTGACATCAGACAGGCGCATGCCTGCCAAACCATCTGCTGATTAGCCGCTTTGCGCTTGTGTTTGCAACTCCTATAAGCGCCTGACCGTTTGAGACCTTTTGACGCCGACCAAAGATTTGCTGCAAAGTTTCCCTGCAAAGTTTTCCTGCAAAGTTTTCCCGCAAAGTTTTCCCGCCCATGTCTGATCCCCTGATCCTGATCCCGGCGCGCCTTGCCGCCACGCGCCTGCCCGACAAGCCTCTTGCGGACATCAATGGCGTGCCCATGATCGTCCAGGTCTGGCGGCGTGCCATGGAGGCGGGCATTGGCCCGGTTGCAGTGGCGACCGATTCAGCCGCCATCATCGCCGCTGTCGAAGCGGCAGGCGGACAGGCCGTGATGACGCGGTCCGATCATCCCTCAGGGTCAGACCGGATCAAGGAAGCGGCTGACATGCTCGATCCCGAAGGTCGCCATGACGTGATCGTCAACCTTCAGGGCGACTTTCCCACCATCGATCCGTCGGCCATCGCCATCTCGATCGAGCCGCTCGCTGACCCTGCCGTGATGATCGCGACTCTGGCGGCTGAAATCACCGATGAGGACGAAAAAACCGCACCAGGCGTGGTCAAGCTGATCGGCTCGTTCCTGTCTCCTGGCCGGATGCGGGCGCTGTATTTCACCCGCGCCACCGCACCAACCGGAGATGGCCCGCTCTATCACCATGTCGGTGTCTATGCCTATCGCCGCCGCGCGCTGGAGCGCTTCGTGTCCTTGCCGCCCTCACCGCTTGAACTGCGCGAAAAGCTGGAACAGTTGCGCGCGCTGGAGGACGGCATGCGCATCGATGACCGCATCATTGGCCATGTGCCGCGAGGCGTGGACACACAAGACGATCTGGTCCGCGCTCGCGCTGTTCTGGCCGGGCACTGATGAGAGCATTGCGCACAAAAGCATGCCCTTGCGAAGGCGAGGGTGGGTACCGGTTTTGTGGAATCGCAATGCCAGGGCTCACTATAATCTGGTCGTCACTGAGGAGCCTTCCATGACCGTCGTCTGTTACCAAGGTGAGCCTGGCGCCTATTCGCAAGCTGCGGCACTGGACGTGTTCCCCAATTGCACGCCGCTGGCCTGCGCCACCTTCGTCGATGCGCTCGCGGCCGTCAGCGACGGAACGGCGCGCTACGGCATGATTCCGATCGAGAACTCCACGGTCGGGCGTGTGGGCGACATCTATCAACTGCTGCCAAAATCAGGCCTGCACATCATCGGCGAGTTCTTCTTGCCCATCCATTTTCAGCTGATGGCCGTGAAAGGCGCTACCCTTGACACCATCAGGACTGCCGAGAGCCATGTCGTGGCGCTGGGCCAGAACATGAAGATCATCAGGAAGCACAAGCTCTCCCCCGTCGTCGCCAGCGACACCGCCGGTTCGGCCCGTGCCATCGCAGAGGCCAAGGATCCGGCCCGCGCTGCGCTTGCCTCAAGGCTGGCTGCCGACATCTATGGGCTTGAGACGCTGGCGCAGGACGTCGAGGACGAGAAGCACAACACCACGCGCTTCGTGATCTTGTCGAAATATCCAGAATATGCCCGCGTGGGCAGCGGCCCCATCATCACCAGCTTCGTGTTCCTGGTGCGCAACCTTCCGGCTGCGCTCTACAAGGCCATGGGCGGCTTTGCCACCAACGGGGTCAACATGACCAAGCTGGAAAGCTACATGCAGGACGGCCATTTCGCTGCCACAATGTTCTATGCCGATGTGGATGGACACCCTGACGATCCTGCCGTGCAACGCGCCCTTGAGGAGCTGGCGTATTTCTCGCGAGAGGTCAAAATCCTGGGCGTTTACCCGGCTCACCCGTTTCGGGCGACCTTCAAGGATGGGTAAAGCGCTGCCCGAGCCCAGAACTGGCGTCCACTTTTGTGCTCATGGTCAACGAGGATGACCATGACGCCGCTCATGTCGAAGCCCACCGGGACCGCGCCTTCACTTGCACCTGCGCGGATCGGCGTCGTCGATCTGGCGCGCGGGCTGGCGCTGGTCGCCATGGCCATGTTTCATCTGGCGTGGGATCTGTCGTTTCTCAAGTTCATCGCCACGGACATTGCGCTTCATCCGGGCTGGCGCATGTTCAGCCATGCCATTGCGGGCAGTTTCCTGGGTCTGGCCGGGATCAGCCTTGCCCTTGCCCACGCCCATGGTGTTCGCTGGCGGGGTTTCTGGCGCAGGCTTGCGGTCATCACGCTGGCGGCCCTCGCGGTCACGGCGGGAACGCGCGTGGCGATGCCCGAAAGCTTCGTGCTGTTTGGCATCCTGCACTGCATCGCGCTGGGTTCGCTGCTCTGCCTTGTGTTCGTGCGCGGACCATGGTGGCTGCCATTGCCGGTGGCCGCTTTTGTGGCTCTGCTGCCAGGGCTTCTAGCATTGCCGCGATGGGACGGCCTGCAGGACCGTCTTGAGAACGGCCCGCTGTTCATCCTCTGGCAGCATCTGGGGCTGGGGCTCGTGGCGCCCAACACGGTGGATTTCGTTCCGCTGTTTCCGTGGCTGGCCTTCATGCTGGCCGGGATTTCCGCCGGTCGTGTGCTGGCCCGCACCTGGCTTGCAACCCGTCTGGCAAACATCAGCGTGCCCCGTCTCGCTTGGCCGCTGATGTGGGCCGGGCGGCACAGCCTGCCGATCTACCTGATCCACCAGCCGGTCCTGATCGGCGCGTTGATGGCGCTGGCCTGGCTTGCGCCCGGCCTCACCGCCACTTTGCGCAGCAATACCACGGAGAACGTGCGCAATGCCTGCATCATGGAATGTCGCATGACGCGTTCTGCCGAGATCTGCGCCGCGGGCTGCAACTGCATGCTGGAGGCCTTGCGCCGTGATCCCGTCCAGTACAGCCGTATCGTGATCGAAGGGCGCAGCGACCAGCAAAGCGCACAGGCCATCAGTGATGCCGCCGGGATGTGCTTCAAGCCTGCACCATCCAACTAGGCTCAGGACCTTCGCTTCATCATTGACGTTTTGGCACAATCGGACCAAACGAGGCCCATCAAGAGTTGGATGGCATGAAATTTCTCGATCAGGCAAAAGTCTATATCAAGGCCGGGGACGGCGGCGCGGGGTGCATCTCGTTCCGGCGCGAGAAGTTCATCGAACATGGCGGGCCTGATGGCGGCGATGGCGGACGTGGCGGCGATGTCTGGGCTGAATGTGCCGACGGGCTGAACACGCTGATCGATTTCCGGTTCGCACAGCATTTCAAGGCCAAGATCGGCGGGCACGGCATGGGCGCGCTCAGGGCTGGCGCAAAAGGGGCTGATGTTGTTCTCAAGGTGCCGCCGGGCACGCAAATCTTCGAAGAAGACAACGAGACCATGATCTGCGACATCACGGCCGCAGGCCAGCGTTTTCTGCTTGCCAAGGGTGGCAATGGCGGTTTCGGCAATGCCTATTTCAAGACGTCCAGCAATCAGGCGCCGCGCCGCGCCAATCCGGGCCTTCCGGGCGAAGAGGCCACCATCATCCTGCGGTTGAAGCTGATCGCGGATGCTGGCCTTGTCGGGTTGCCGAACGCCGGCAAATCGACCTTTCTGGCCGCCGTGACCGCGGCCCGGCCCAAGATCGCGGCCTACCCGTTCACCACGCTGCATCCGGGCCTCGGGGTCGGCAATGTCGACACCCGCGAGTTCGTGCTGGCGGATATCCCGGGCCTGATCGAGGGCGCCCATGAGGGTACGGGTCTGGGGGACCGCTTCCTCGGCCACATCGAGCGCTGCCGTGTGCTGCTGCACCTCGTGGATGGCAACACCGAACATGCGGGCAAGGCCTACAAGATCGTGCGCAAGGAACTCGAGGCCTATGGCGGCGAGTTGACCGACAAGCCGGAAATCGTGGCCCTGTCGAAGGCGGATTCGCTGGATCCGGCACAATTGAAGGAACAGCTCGCCCGCCTCCAGCGCGCGGCGAAGCGCACACCGCTGGTGTTGTCCTCGGCATCAGGCCTCGGCGTGCAGGAGGCTCTGCGCGCGCTGCTCGCCATCATCGACGATGCCAAGGCCGCCGAAGCGCGGGCCAACGCCCCTGCCGTGGACGTCGGCTGGCGCCCTTGACGTGGCCACCACAAGGCCGCCGGCATCGCATTTGACCGCTGCTTAAAGGGCAAGGGCAAGGGCAAGGGCAAGGGCAAGGGCAAGGGCAAGGGCAAGGGCAAGGGCAAGGGTCATCGGGCGGGGTTGAACTTTGGTGACTGCCTGTCCTATGCCGTTGCGAGGGGTGCCGGCATGCCCTTGCTGTTCAAGGGCGAGGACTTCCGGCACACGGACATCGAACCGGCATTGCGCACGTGAGCATCAAGACACCCACCCTGTCCCAGTTCCGCCGCATCGTCATCAAGGTTGGCTCGGCCTTGCTGGTTGACCGCGAGCGAGGGCGTGCGCGCCACGGCTGGCTGGCTGCGCTGGCCGAGG
>JANMIB010000411.1:0-3823 GCA_031375605.1 Allobosea sp.
TGGCCTTGTCGAGTTCGGCATTCAGGAAAAGACCGGGTGTGTAGGCGATCTTTTTCACGGTTCCAGCCACAGGCGAGCGGTTCACATGGCAGTCGAACACGTTCATGAACACTGACACGCGCGTCATCGGTTCTGCAGACATTTCAAGCTCTGGCGGCGGCACGGCCTGTACGATCATGCTGACACGGCCATCGGCGGGCGAAACCACCAATCCTTCCCGCTGCGGCGTCACACGCGGCGGATCACGGAAAAAATAACAGATCCAGATCGTGATGATCAGGCCGACCCAGCCAAACGGTGTCCACAAATGGCCCAGCACCAGCGAGGCCACGGCAGCGATCGCGATGAACGGATAGCCCTCCTTGTGGATCGGAACGAACAGCTTCTTGACGGAATCGAGGATCGACATCGGGATCGGCTTTCAGTGATGGCCACCGGCACAACCGGCTTTGAGGCTCATGTAAGCGCGATTTGACTTGAGCGCCACCGAGAAGTCACGCGTCCTGTTGTCCGGTCAGGAGGGTTTGCCCTCTTCGACCAGCCTGTCGAGCCGCCAGTAGGCAATCGCGGCGATGATGGCCCCGATCATGGCGATCCACAGCGTCGTCATCTTGCCCAGCCCGTCATAAAGCAGCGCAAACAGGACAGGCGAGGCGGCGAACATCAGGTTAAGCCAGAACGAGAGCTTGCCCAGCGTGGCCGCATAGCCGCCCGAGCCGAACAGTTCGAGCGGCAGCGTTGCCCGGCCTGCCGCGATCATGCCCGTCGCAAAGCCGTAAAGCGCCATGCCAACGGCGATCACGGCGATCTGCGTGTATCCAGGCGACACGGAGCCAATGCCGATGATGAGCATCAGGAAACAGAAAGGCGACAGCAGCGAGGCGGCGCTGACCAGCCGCATGCCGCCGACCCGGCGCGCAACGCCAAGATCGACTGCGCGCGCCAGCACCGTGAAATAAGCCTGCACCGATGCAAGGACGATGGCGGCTCCGGTTTCGAGGCCACCGGAGACGAACATCGAGACAAAATAGAGCGGCAAACCCCATGACACGAGGCCGCTGACGCCCGATCCCACGACCAGCAGCCAGAAGGCGGCGTTGCGATCCTGTGCCAGAAGCAAGGGTTTGATGGCATGACTGTCGGCAGGCACGCCATGCAGGCGAAACCGGGCATGCTGGGCGCGTGTGAGCAAAAACTTCAGCGGCAGGCACAGCCCGATCTGCAGGCCGGCATAGATGAAGCATGTGGCGCGCCAGCCGAATTGCGCGTCAAGCCAGCCTGTCAGTGGCCAGATGATGCCCGATGACAGCCCGCCAAACAGCATCAGCGTGGTGATGCCCGCCCTGCCCCGCTCCGGATAGGCCTGCGCCACGGCGGCAAAGGCGGCAATGCTCATGCTGAGCGGAACGGCCAGCCCGAACAGCGCCCAGCCTGCAAGATAGCTGAAGGGGCCTGTGCTGACGCCGATCAGGCACAGGCCCGTCGCAATCAGCAGGCACCCGGCCATCATGGTCAGCGAAGTGCCGTTCTGGTCGATGTAGCGCCCGATCCGCGGGCCGATCAGTGCCGCAACGACCAGCATGACGGTGACACCGCCGAAGATGAGTTCGCGGCCCATGCCAAGCTCGCGGCTGATTTGCCGCTCAAGAATCGAGGGCAGGTAGAAGGTTGTCCCCCATGACACGATCTGGGTCGTCGAAAGCCCGGCGATGAACAGCCCGAAAGGCGGCTTTTCGGAGCTGGGCAGCAGGCTCATGGTGCAAAATCACTCATGGTGTCAGCGAGACCCTGACGCTTGGTTCTTCCGCGGCTGCGGCCCGCTTGAGTGTTTCCTCGGCGAACGCGACCTCGCGCTGGCGGTTCCACATGGCGGCATAAATGCCATTCTGGGCCAGGAGCCCGTCATGGGTGCCGCGTTCCGCGATCAGCCCCTTGTCGAGCACGATGATCTCATCGGCGTTGACGACCGTTGAGAGCCGGTGTGCGATCACCAGCGTCGTGCGGCCCACCGAAACCTTGTCGAGCGAGCCCTGGATTTCCCGCTCCGTGAACGTGTCGAGCGCGCTGGTTGCCTCGTCCAGCACCAGCACGGGAGGCGCTTTCAGCAATGTCCGCGCAATTGCCACACGCTGCTTCTCGCCGCCGGAGAGCTTCAGCCCACGCTCGCCGACCTGGGTGGCATAGCCATCGGGCAACGAGGCGATGAAGGTGTCGATTTGCGCCATGTTGGCCGCGCGCCGCACATCCTCGTCAGACGAACCTTCGAGCCCGTAGGCGATGTTGTAGCCGATCGTGTCATTGAACAGCACGGTGTCCTGCGGCACCATGCCGATGGCGAACCGCAAGGAGGCCTGCGTGACAGAGGCAATGTCCTGCCCGTCGATCAGCACGCGGCCAGCGCTGGGTTCATAAAAGCGGAACAGCAGCCGTGAGATGGTCGATTTGCCAGCGCCGGACGGCCCGACAATCGCGACAGTCTTGCCCGCTGGCACGGTGAAGCTGATGCCTTTCAGGATCTTGCGCTCCGGGATGTAGGCAAAATGCACATCCTCGAAGCGCACCTCGCCTGCCGGGACAACAAGGGCAGGCGCGCCAGGCCTGTCGAGAATCTCCGGATCGCGGTTCAGCAGCAGGAACATTTCCTCGATGTTCAGCGTCGCTTGCTTGATCTCGCGATAGACCGTGCCCATGAAATTGAGCGGGGTGTAAAGCTGGATCAGCAGCGCGTTGATCAGCACGAAATCGCCCAGTGTGTGCGTGCCGGAACGAATGCCATCCACGCACATCCACATCGCAACGGTCAGCGCCACCGAGAAGATCAGCGCCTGCCCGAAGTTCAGCAGCGCGAGGGACTGATAGGCCCTGACGCTGTTCTTTTCGTATTTGGCCATCGCAACATCGTAGCGGGCCGTTTCGCGCTTCTCCGCGCCGAAATACTTCACCGTCTCGAAATTCAGCAGCGAATCGATGGCCTTGGCGTTTGCATCCGTGTCGCTGTCGTTCATGTTGCGGCGGATGTTGATGCGCCACTCGGTCGCCTTGATGGTGAAGGCCATGTAGATCGTGACCATCGCCAGCAGCAGCAGCACGTAGCGCCAGTCGAAGGTCCAGAGCAGCGCGATGATGATCAGCGTGACCTCGACAATCACCGGAACGAGCTGGTTCAGCCCTAGCCTCACCATATCCTCGATGCCGCTGCGCCCGCGCTCCAGCACCCGTGTCAGCGCACCGGTCTTGCGCTCCAGATGGAACCGGAGCGACAGGTGGTGCAGGTGCGCAAAGGTCTGGTGCGCCAGCTTGCGCACGGCATGCATGAAGACGGGCGCGAACACAGCGTCGCGCAACTGGATGAAGGCCGACGAGCCGACCCGCATCAGCCCGTACATCGCCACAAGCACCAAAGGCGCCGCGATCAGCCATGACGTGCTGATCGCACCTGTCTTGGACAATTCGCCCGTCAGCGCATCGGTCGCGTACTTGAAGGAGAACGGCACGCCGACCAGAATGATTCGCCCCACCACAAGCAGCGCAAATGCAATGATCACCCGCGCCTGCAGATCCTTGCGGTCGCGTGGCCACAGATAAGGCCACAAGGCGCGGAATGTGTCGGCAAAGCCCCCGGAAGCAGCGGAGACAACAGGTTTGCGGGGTAACGGGGAGGCGGAGTTGATTGTGGCTGTCATGATCACATTACTACGTTTCAAATCTGCATATAGGCCACCGAAGGCTGGCACGCGATGCCCAAAAGCAGGTTTGATGCACATGGCAGCCCTGCGCCTGAGGTCGCGGTGCCGAGACTGAGGGATAAAAGGCTCGGTCACCG
>JANMIB010000416.1:0-9433 GCA_031375605.1 Allobosea sp.
CATTCTCGAAGCGACGCGGCGCACGGTCGGCTGGATCTTGCCGGCGGTCACGGTCGGGTTCCTGCTGTATTGCTATTTCGGCCCTTCGATGCCCGAGCCGTTTGATCATCGCGGCTTTTCGCTGAACCGTATCATCGGACAGAACTACCTGACGCTCGAAGGCATCTTTTCGACACCCATGGACGTGGCGGCGACATTCATCATCCTGTTCACGCTGTATGGCGCCGTGCTGGACAGGGGCGGAGCAGGCCGTTTCTTCATCGACTGGGCCTTTGCCCTGTTCGGCAAGAAACCATCGCCTGCCGCTCCTGGCCGGGCGGTGGTGGCGTCGGGTTTCCTGCTTGGAACCGTGTCGGGCTCAGGTGTCGCCACCACCGTCACGGTTGCCTCACTGGCCTGGCCGATGCTGAAGCGCTCGGGCTATCCGCCCCATATCGGGGGTGGCTTGCTCTCGGCTGCCGGCATCGGGGCGACATTGTCGCCGCCCACGCTGGGGGCTGCCGCGTTCATCATCGCCGAGTATCTCGATGTCAGCTACCTGATGATCCTGGTCTATGCGACGATTCCGACCATCCTGTATTACCTTTCATGCTGGCTGATGACGGAGGCCGACACGCGTCGGCTCGACATCAAGCCGGTCAAGACATCCGACGCCTCGCTGTGGGAGCTGACCAAGAGCCAAGGCTACCACTTCCTGTCGCTGGCCGCGATCGCGGTGTTCCTGGCGCTGGGTTTCTCATCTTTCATGGCCGTGGTCTGGTCGATCGCCATCGCCTTCGGCCTGTCGATGCTGCGGGAGGACTCGCGCCTCGTGACAATCCCGGCCTTCTTCACAGGCTGTGTATTTGCCGTGCTGGCCTGGGCCTTTGGAGCCAGCGGGCTGGCAAAGACACTTGGTCCTGACGAGCTGTTTGACGGGCGGATATCGGTCAGTATTTTCTGGGGAATGGTCGTGGCGATTGCGGTGTCCGGCTATCAGGCCTGGGTTGCGCGGCGTGGCGGCAAGCCCGTGGGCGAGGATGCTACCCGCATGATCGAGGCCATCACCGATGGTTCTCGCTCGACGCTCGGCATCATTGCCACCTGTGCCTGTGCCGGCATCATTGTCTGCGTGGTCAATCTCACCGGCCTTGGCCTCACGCTCTCGGGGATCATCGTCGAATTTGGTGGCGGTTCGCGCTTTCTGGTCATCCTGCTTGCGGCCTTGGCGATGTGGATCCTTGGCCTCGCTGTGCCGGTCACCGCCAGCTACATCATCGCAGCTGTCATGCTGGTGCCGGCGTTGGTCAAGGTCGGTATCCCCGAACCCGCCGCGCACATGTTCATGTTCTACTATGCCGTGCTGGCGGACGTCTCGCCGCCGACCGCGCTGGCTCCCTTTGCCGCCTCGGCCATCTGTGGCGGCAAGCCTTTCGCCACCATGATGCAGGCCTGGAAATACACGCTGCCCGCCTTCCTCGTGCCATTCATGTTTTGCCTGACGCCGGAGGGCATGTATCTCTTGATGCTGACGCCCGAAGGCAAGCTGCCAGACACGTTCGGGCACTGGATGGGTGTGCTGGCTGTGCTCACCACATCATCTTACGCGATGGTGGGCCTCGTGATCGGCGCGACAGGCTATGCGCTCAAAACAGCCAGCATGCCCGAACGTGTGCTGGCTACGGTGGGTGGATGCCTGCTGCTGGCGGCAGACATCAAGTTCGATCTGGCGGGCGGTGTAATCCTCACTGCCGCCATCATCATGCACTGGCTGCGCGTGCGCGGGCAGGTCGGCAAGGCGGCAGGGGTGGGGTGAGCTCAAGCTGTTTCGATATCAGTCCTGGCAAAGTCCTGGCCCGTGAACAACAGCAAGGCCCTTGCCTCACGGCAACTGGCATAGGCAAGGCAATCACATAGGTTGAGCTGCGCCTTGTGGCCCCGGCCCTTGCCGAAACGGTCGGCGGCATCCGCTGCGAGATCAAGCGTCGCTGCGCTCAAAGGCCTGATGGCGACATCTCCCTGCTCGGCGAATGCTCTGGCAATATCAAGGGCGGAACTGACGGATATGGCTTTGCGGGTCGACAGCACGAGCGCCGCCTCGAACATGGCCGCCACGCTCGTGATGGCTTCGTCCGCGTGGTCAAGCCGCGCCATCAACCCCTCAGCTTCAGGTTCATCCAGCAGCATGGCAACGAGAGCGGATGTTTCCACAAAGATCAAAGGCCATCGCTCCAGTCATCGCGGATGGCTCTCACGCTGCGCGTGTCAGCATCCGGCATCGCACGCAGTGTCTCGCGCAACGCACGCGTCCGTTCTGCCAGACTGGAGGTTTGGCGAACCTCGCGCAATTGCGCCTCGACGGACGCCTTCACCGTCTCGGTGATGCTCTTGCCCCATAGATCAGCCAATTTACGCACGGCTTGATCCGTGTCTGGATCATTGATGTGAAGTGCCATGATCCTCTCCAAAATCTACATTATCTGATGTACATCAGATAATGTAGATCAGGTCGGCTGGCAAGACCGCGCTACACCGCGTCGACCTCGAACCGTCTTGTCGGGTTCACGAACTCGTCTTGCGCGGCAACCGTCAGGATCTCGCGGGAGCCTGCTTCTGCCGTGCGTCTGAGCAGCCCATAGATCGAGGCCGCGGCAAGACCGAGTGCCTCTGGTGCTGATTGTGTCCGGGCATAATGCACGAAGAACAGCGCCATGATGGCATCGCCCGCGCCATTGACGCTGACACCGAGCTTGGGCGTACGCACGCGCCATGTTCCGGTGCCGTCGGCCGCCAGCATGTCGATGGCGTCATCCGGCGTCTCTGCCGTGACCATCGAGGTGAGCAACACGACCCGTGGGCCGGTCTTTCGCAACATTGCCACCGCAGATCTCGCTTCAGCAAGCGTGCCGACCGGCATGCCCGTGAGATATTCAAGCTCGAACTGGTTGGGTGTCACCACATCTGCCATCGGCATGGCCTTGTCACGCATGAACTCGGGAATGCCAGGACGCACGAAAACACCGCGCCCGACATCGCCGATCACAGGATCGCAGGCATAGAGCGCCATCGGGTTCGCGGCCTTGACCCTCGCCACGGCGGACAGGATGGCGTGGCCGATGTCCGCAGAGCCCATGTAGCCGGATATGACACCATCGCAGGTCGGCAGCACCCCGCGATCAGCGATGCCGTCCATGATCTCGTCGATCATCGAGCCTTCGAACACCCGGCCTTTCCACGCGCCATATCCCGTGTGGTTCGAGAACTGCACGGTATGGATCGGCCAGACCTCGCAGCCAAGCCGCTGCATCGGGAACACGGCAGATGAATTGCCGACATGGCCATAGGCGACATGGGATTGGATGGAGAGGATGTTCATGCGCTGTGTGCCGACTGGAGTTCATCCTTCGACGGGCTCAGGATGAGGATCGTCGGGTGTGGCCTTCAAAAACGCGCCGCACCATCGCCCTCATCTTGAGCCCGTCGAAGAATCAGCTCCAGTGAAAAGAAATGATGCTGATGGACCGTTGCCATGATGGATGCCCGGCTTTGCATAAAACCGGGCATCCGTCACCCTCAGCTCACTGCGCGCTGGGCGAACGCCGGGTTGAAGGTCTTGGTCAGGTCGATCGTCGCATTGGCCAGTTCAGGATCAAGCGTCTTCAGCACATCGAGCACGCTGAGCATGCCCTCGGTGCTGGCGATGCCGGTGCGCGAGTAGCTTTCCTTGAGCTTGTTGACGGCCTGCAGATACACCGCGCGGTCGCCCAGATGATACTCGGGCGGCACGGTGTCCGCGATCTGGTCGGCGGTTGCACCATCAAGCCATTTCAGGGCTTTCACCGTCGCGTTGACAATGCGCTGCATGGTTTCGGGGTTCTTCTCGATGAACTCCTGCCGTGAATAGATGACGGCTGCAGGGTTCGAGCCGCCGAACAGCCCGCGCGTGCCGGCCTCGGTGCGCGTGTCGATGATCGGCACGATCAGGCCATCTGCTTCGAGCTTCGAGACGACCGGGTCCAGATGCGAGATCACGTCGACCTGGCCCTGGATGACCGCCGCCACGGCGCTGGCACCGTTGCCAATGCCGATGATTGGCGCATCGCTGGCCTTCAGGCCAGCTTTGACCATGGCATATTGCACGGTCAGCGCTGTCGATGAACCTGGTGCCGTAACGCCAAGCTTGAGGCCTTTGAAATCAGCCGGTGTCTTGATGCGCCCGGCCAGCTCCTTGCGCACAGCGATCACGATGCCCGGAAAGCGGCCCATCTCGACCACAGCGCGGATGTCCTGCGCCTTGGCCTGCATGCGGATGGTGTGTTCGTAAGCGCCAGCGACCACATCGACCGAGCCACCGACAAGTGCCTGCAAGGAGCGCGCACCACCGGCAAAATCGTTGATCTCCATCTCGATGCCCTGCTCCTTGAAGAAGCCGCGCCGGTCGGCGATGGCCAGCGGCAGGTAATACAACAGCGCCCGCCCGCCGACGCCGAGCGTGACCTTGGCCTTCTCGGGCGCACGCTGCGCGATGGCAGGCATGGAGAGGCCTGCAAAGCCGGTTGCACCAAGGCCCGCCAGCACGGTCCTGCGATGAATGATCATGCGATCACTGGTCATGTATGTCTCCTCCATGTTGCAGCCTTTTGGCGGCTGCTTGGTGTTTCGGTCAACCGTTGGCGCTTGTGGATGCCTGCCCAGGACGCCAGACCAGAAGTCGGTTTTCAATCATCGTGACAATCGTATCAAGGATCAACACGAAGATGGTGAGGATCAACATTCCTGAAAACACGCCAGTGACATCGAACACGCTTTCGGCCTCGTGGATCTTGTAGCCCAAGCCCGCGGATGAGCCGAGATACTCGCCGACCACTGCACCAACCAGAGCGAACCCGACGGAGGTGTGCAGTGACGAGAACATCCAGGTCATCGCGGCAGGCCAGTAAACATGGCGCATCAGTTGCCGCTCGTTCATGCCGAGCATGCGTGCATTGGCCAGCACGGTCTGCGAAACCTCGCGCACGCCCTGATAGACCGCAAAGAACACGATGAAGAACACCAACGTGAAGCCGAGTGCCACCTTCGACCAGATGCCAAGCCCGAACCAGAGCGCGAAAATGGGTGCCAGCACCACGCGGGGCAGAGCATTGGCGGCCTTGATGTAGGGATCGAACACCGCTGCCAGCAACTCCTTGCGGGCGAACAGGAAGCCGCACAG
The DNA here is from genome assembly GCA_031375605.1 of Allobosea sp. GTDB lineage: Bacteria > Pseudomonadota > Alphaproteobacteria > Rhizobiales > Beijerinckiaceae > Allobosea. The sequence goes on from JANMIB010000416.1 coordinate 5,192, forward strand.
CACCCCGCCCGCCGCGCCGAAGACGAAGGCAAGGACGGTCTCGGTCAGCGTGATGCCCAGATGATACCAGATTTCGCCGCCGACAAACTGTTTCCAGGTCCGGGCAATGACATCGATGGGTGTCGAGAAGAAGAACTGCATCTTCCGGGGTTCGGCAAACAGCGCTGTCGTGGTCGAGATGTGCCAAGCCGCGAGGAAGCCGATGGCCACGAGGATTTGCAGCAGCGTGATCTTGAGGCGGGAATGGGAATTCATGTCATGTCTTTCCCTTCGCCAGCCGCATAGGCCTTCTGCACCTCGACCTTGAGGGTCTGCCAGATCTGGCGATGGATCTCGTGGAAGTCCTTGTCGAGCCGGATGTCGGCAATGTCGCGCGGCCGTTTCAGGCTGACGCGGTAATCACCGACGATGGTGGCAGCCGGGCCGGCCGACATGACAACCACACGGTCCGAGAGCGAGATCGCCTCTTCCAGATCATGTGTCACGAACATCACGGCCTTGCGGTCCTTACTCCACAGATCGAGCAGGAGATTGCCCATGATCTGCCGCGTCTGCGCGTCGAGCGGGCCGAACGGCTCGTCCATGAGAAGGATTTTTGGATCGCGGATCAGCACCTGCGCCAGCGCAACACGCTTTTTCTGCCCGCCGGAGAGCATGTGCGGATAACGGTCGGTGAAGGCGCGGAGGCCGACGCGGGCCAGCCAGGCATGGGCCCGCTCATCAGCCTCCTTGCCTGTCACGCCCTGCGATTCCAGGGCGACGGCGACGTTCTGCAGAGCCGTTTTCCACGGCATCAACGCGTCAAGCTGGAAGAGATAGCCGGCCTTGAGGTTGAGGCCCGCCAGCGGCTCACCCAGGATGCCGACCTTGCCGGCACTGGGCTGCAAAAGTCCCGCTGCGGCATTCAGCAACGTGGATTTGCCGCAGCCGGTCGGCCCGACAACCGAGACGAACTCGCCGTGGGCGACATTCAGCGCGATGTCTTTCACAGCCTGGTAGCGACCGCCATCCTTGAGATTGAAGGTGATGTCGATGCCTGTGAGGGACACGGCAGCTGCCCGTGCCGGTGTATCCTGATCGTCCGTTACGGGCAAAATGCCCTGCACCACGGCGTTTGTCGCGCCTTGCACCGCGCCTTGCATGTCTTGCCACCCTCCCGGTGCTGGCCGTGAAGCCAGGCGCCGCTTGTGCGGCTTTTGTCTTGAGACGAAACGTACTCGCGCCGGAATTCAAGTCAACAAAGCTGACGCAATTTCCGATGCCTGAAGCTGATAGCGCAATGCTTCACGAGAATATCAGCTCGCGGTGCCTGCGTTGAGATAGCCAAACAGCAGGAAGGCACCCAGCACCGCGACGAAGGCCGCTGCAAGACATTCGAGCCCGCGGATCACGACGGCGGCGCTGTTGCCGCGTCCGCCTGCAAGCGCCAATGCGACATTTTTCATGCCAACGGCCAGCAGAGCGAGCGCCCCTGTGGTCAGCGCAGTGCCCACGGCCATGGCCAGCGTGGCGGCCACTCCGGCCCAGATGATGCCCTGGGATGCGGCGAACACCAGCACGATGAGAGCGCCCGCGCAGGGCCTGATCCCCGCGGCCAACACCACGCCCGCTGTTTCCCTGAAGGGACGGCCTTGAGGGGCAGGCAAGGCTGCATCGTGCGCACATCCGGGTGCGCAGGCCGATACATCGCCGCGCCAGGCCGCGACCAGCACACCGGCCTTGCGCCAGAGGATTGCCAGCCCGATCAGTGCGATCGCGGCAAAGCTGATGATCTCGACCCAGCGTGTCGCCTCGCTCATGCTGCGAGCGGTGGCTCCCATGACCAGCGTGAAAATACCAACAAGCGCCATCGCCACAAAGGCCTGGACCAGTGCCGCTGCCAAGGAGAGCGAAAATCCGCGCCAGATGGCGGAACGGTCATCGGCCAGAATGTAGGCGGAGATCACCGCCTTGCCATGGCCGGGACCGGCTGCATGGATCACGCCGTAGGCAAAGCCGAGCCCAAGCAGCGCCGGGAGTGCGCTTGCGCTCTCCTTCAGCAGTTTCAATGTTGCCGTCAGCTCGCGGTAAAACCCCGCCTGATAGGCGACCAGCATGGCTCCCAGACCGTTTGCAGCCGGGGCGGCCTCACGCGGGCCGACACCAAAAGGGTTGCGAGGCGGTGGAGGTGGAGTTGCAGGCGCAAGCCACCAGGCAACGAGCAGGATGACGCCTCCCACAAGGGCAAGTGCGGCAAGGGCAACCACTGTTTTCAGGCTGGCATCACGGCCTGCGCCGACAGGGTGCGTCACGCCTTCCGGCGACAGCCTCGTCAGGGACATGCCACCAGAACCCGGTTGACGAAGCCTGTTCCAAAGCTCGCCCCGGCTGCCGATGTGAAGAAGTCTTCCGACAATCGCTGCTGCTGGGTCTGGTCCAGTGAGCGGGGCCGCGTGATGGTGCGGGCGCAGCCTGCGGGGGCACCCACGGTTTTGACAGCATCATCGCCTTCCGCCAGCGAAAACGAGACGAACCACGTCGGATCGAACACTTCCAGAGAGAATGTGCGCTGGTTCGCGGCGGCCTTCAACGGCAAGGTGAACGTGAGCGTGAGCTGCGCCTTGTCATAGCTGAGGTCATAGTCGACCGGTTGGCTGAAATCCTGCTTGGTGCCGCTGGCCTTGGCCGAGGTGAAGAAATCGAACTCGTGCAGCGACTCGACATTGACCTTGGCCAGATCAGACAATTCGTCCTTCGAGAGCTTGCCGTCGCCGTTCTTGTCAAGACCCTGAACTGCAAAGGCTGAATAGGCCTCATCGAATGTCCAGGCATGACGCACCGCGTTGACCCGGCCATCACGGTAGATGATGTCCGACTTCACCGTGACCCAGACATGCGGATGTGCCAGCGCGGGCTGGCAGAGCAGCAGGGCAGCAAAGAGGCAAGCGCTGGTGGTTCTGAATGTCATGGGGCAATTTATCCAACGATGCCATGCATCCGCGAGGATGTGGGTTTTGTACAAGGCGAAGCGTCTGATGTTATGGTTAACGAAGGGTGAAAGCCGCAGATTTCACATCTGCTCTGATGTGAGGGGCAATCAGGGCCAAATCTTGACTTGGCGGATCAGGGTGGGGCCTCGTGATCAATTTTTCGAGGTTGCCACACCCGCCAGCAGCCAAGCGCCTGTCGCAAAGAAGACAATCAGGACAGCCAGGCCCGCTTCCTGCCGGTTGCTCAGATCGGTCGCCAGCGCCACGAGTGTCGGCCCCATGAAGCTCGTGACCTTGCCGGACAGTGCGAACAGCCCGAAGAACTGCCCTGTCTGGCCGGGCGGGGACAGCCGGGCCAGAAGGCTGCGCGAGGCCGCCTGCATCGGCCCGGCCACCAGCCCGATCAGCAGGCCAAGTCCGAGATAGACCTGCTCCGGCAGGCTGCCGAACAGCCCGTCTCCCGGCATTGCCGGGGTTGCCGGAATGACAAAAAGGACATGGGCCTTGCCGAGCGACACGATGCCCACGCAGGTGAAGATCAGAACGATGATCGAGCCCAGCACCACAGGCTTGCCGCCAATCCTGTCATCAAGCCAGCCGCCTGCCAGTGCGCCGAACACGCCCGTGACCGTCAGCAGGATGCCGAAAATGCCGACCTCGATGGTGGACCAGCCGAACACGCCAGCAGCATAGATCGCGCCGAAAGCGAACAGCGCCACCAAGCCATCCTGATAGATCATGTTGGCGATCAGAAAACGCGCCATGGACGGCGAACGCCGCACATGGGCCAATGTGGCCTTGAGCTGCGCCAGGCCGCGCCCTGCCGCTTCTCCCAGTCGCATGCCGGTTCTTGGCATGTCAGGTGTCAGCAGGAACATCGGCGCAACGAAGATGACGAACCACAGCGCCGTGAGCGGGCCGCTGATCCGGTCACCTTCGCGCGCGACCGGATCAGGCCCGAAGGCGGGATCGAGGCCAAGGATGGTCTTGCCCGTTTCAGGGCTGGCCGCGAGAAAGCCGAGCATGATGACGAGGGCGACCAGCCCGCCCAGATAACCCACGGCCCAGCCAATGCCCGAAAGCCGCCCGATCTGCGCAGGGGGCACGAGGCGTGTCATCATGGCATTGTTGAACACGGTGGCAAACTCCGCGCCGATGGTCGCCAGCACGAAGCCGCACAGCGCAAGGGGCACGGCGGAAGGATGGCCAGGATTTGCGAACCAGAGCAGGCCCGAGCCCGCCACCAGCATGGCCCCGAACACCGCGATCCACG
>JANMIB010000444.1:0-3189 GCA_031375605.1 Allobosea sp.
GGGCCTGCACGGTTCTGGTTGACGGCCGCCGCGTGAATGCCTGTCTGATGCTGGTTGCCATGGCAGATGGTGCCACCATCACGACCGTGGAGGGCCTGAGCGGTTCAGAGGGGCTGCATCCCCTTCAGGCGGCGTTCGTGGAGCATGACGCTTTCCAGTGCGGTTACTGCACGCCCGGCCAGCTTTGCTCCGCGGCGGGATTGATCGCCGAAGGACATGCCTCGACACGCCAGGAGGTGCAGGAAGCGATGAGCGGCAATCTGTGCCGCTGTGCCGCTTATCCCAACATCGTCGATGCCATCATGGACGTCATGCAGCAGGAGACGACACACCAGGAGACGACACATGCGTCCGTTTGAACTGGTGAGGCCTGACACATTGGGCCAGGCGATCAGTTATCTCCAGGCGAATCCGGCTGCCAGACTGATCGCAGGCGGCACCAACCTCATCGATCTCATGAAGGAAGATGTCGAGCAGCCTGACATGCTGATCGATGTGACACGGCTGGCGATGGCTGACATCACGGTCATGCAGGACGGTGGGCTCAGGATCGGTGCCCTGGTGAGGAATACGGATCTTGCCTACCATCCTGATGTGATGGCGCGCTGGCCGCTGGTTTCGGCAGCGTTGCTTGCGGGCGCATCACCGCAATTGCGCAACATGGCGACGACAGCGGGGAACCTGCTGCAGCGCACCCGGTGCTATTATTTTTATGACACGGCTGCCGCCTGCAACAAACGCACTCCCGGCCAGGGCTGTGCGGCCATGAATGGCCATAACCGCATCCATGCCATTCTCGGGACCAGCGACCAGTGCATCGCCACCCATCCATCGGACCTGTGTGTTGCGCTGGCAGCTCTGGAGGCGGTCGTGGTGGCGCAGGGGCCTTCTGGCGAGCGCCGCATTGCGTTTGCGGATTTTCACCGGTTGCCGGGCGACAGCCCGGAACGCGACACGGTGCTGCAACACGGCGAGATCATCACGGCTGTGGAACTCGCGCCCTCTGTCTATGCGGCGCACTCTGACTATCTCAAGCTGCGGGACCGGCGGTCATATGCCTTTGCGCTTGTGTCGGTCGCTGCCGGTCTCGAAATCAGCGACGGCCTCATTGTCTCGGCGCGGATCGCGCTTGGCGGTGTCGCCCACAAGCCCTGGCGTGACAGCCAGGCGGAACAGGTGCTTGTCGGGAAAGCCCCGGACGCAGGTGCCTTCTCTGCCGCGGCGTCGATCCTGTTGCGCGGGGCAGTTCCCCGGCGTGACAACACCTTCAAGATCGGGCTGTCGCAGCGAAGCATTGTCGAGGCGTTGACGCGCGCGGCTGAAGCACCGTCCCGCAGCCTGCCCCCCGAACTTGCACACAGGCCACTCACATGACAGCGCCCACCATCGTCAGCACCCAACAGATCGGCAAGCCCGTCTCCCGCTATGATGGCGCAGACAAGGTCACGGGCCGCGCCCGCAATGCGGCAGATTTCGGCGTGCCCGGCATGACACATGCCGTGGTGGTGTCAGCCGACATCGCGCTCGGACGCCTTGTCGGGCTGGAGACCGCTGCCGCCGAGCGACTGCCGGGCGTCCTTGCCATCTTCTCGCATCTCAATTGTCCGGCTGTCGCGACGAAAGACAAGGCATACCAGGATCAGGTTTCGCCGCCAGGGTCGCCGTTTCGTCCGTTCCAGCATGACAGGATCATGTTTGACGGGCAGCCCATCGCGCTTGTGGTCGCAGAAGATTACGAAACGGCGCGCCATGCTGCCCGGCTGGTCCACGCCACCTATCAGCAGGACAGCGCCAAAACGGAGATGGCCATGGCCATCAGCGACGCCTACGAGCCGCCCAAGAAGCGTTTCGGCATGAACGGTGTGCCTGCCCAGCGCGGCGATGCAGCGGAGGCGCTGCGTGCGGTTCATACCCGTGTGGATGCGCACTACGAGACACCGCCAGCTTATCATCATCCGATGGAGATGCACGCCACCACCGCTCTCTGGATCTCAGATACGCAGATCCATGTGCATGACAAGACGCAAGGGGCGCAGAACAGCCGCAACTACATCTCGGCCATTTTCGGCTATGACAAGGATGACGTGATTGTCGAAGCGCCCTATGTCGGCGGCGCGTTCGGCTCGGGGCTGAGGCCGCAGTATCAATTGTTTCTGGCTGTGCTGGCAGCCCGAGAGCTGAAGCGCCCGGTCCAGCTCATGCTGAGCCGACAACAGATGTTCTCCTTCGGACACAGACCCGAGACGCACCAGAGCCTATCGCTCGGCGCGGATGACAACGGCACCATGGCCTGCATCAGTCATGATGTGGTCGCTGCCACATCGGCATATGAAGACTATCAGGAAGACGTCGTGTATTGGGCGGAGCTGCTCTACGCCACGAAGAACGCCCGATATGGCTATGAGCTGACAAAGCTTGATATCGCGACCCCAAGTGACATGCGCGCGCCGGGAGGCGGGCTTGGCCTGTTCGCGCTCGAAAGCGCCATCGACGAACTGGCCGAGGCGTCGGGCCTTGATCCGCTGGCGTTCCGGCTCCGAAACTATTCGGAACGGGACCAATTTGCAGACAAGCCCTTTTCGACAAAGGAACTGCGCCGCTGTTTCAGCGAGGGTGCGATGGCCTTCGGATGGGAGCACCGGCAGCATGGCGGTCGCGGTGAGGGTCTAACCAGGCTGGGCATGGGCATGGCGACCGGCATCTGGGAGGCGAATGTCCTCCCTGCGAATGCCCTGGCCCGGCGTCAGCCTGATGGCCGGATCGAGATCGAGACGGCGATGGCCGATATCGGGACCGGCACCTACACCATCTGCCAGCAGGTGGCGGCAGATGTCCTGGGCGTGCCGCTGGACATGGTGTCGGTGCGCCTTGGCGACTCGCGTCTTGCCACTGCGCCGGTCGAGGGCGGCTCATTCGGAGCCGCATCGGTCACTGCCGCGGTCGAGGCGGCCTGCAAGGCGCTGCGGGTCAAGATCGACCGTGCCGCCGAAGACAAGGCGAAAGGCAACGATGCGCCTCTTGAAGCTGAAGGTGGCAGCGATCCGTATTACATCAACACCGCAAAAGCCATGCTCGGTTTCAAGCCTTACTCGACATACTCCCACAGCGCCGTGTTCGCCGAGGTGGCTGTGCAGCCCAAACTGGCGGCCATCCATGTCAGGCGCATCGTGGTGGCTGTCGATGCTGGAC
>JANMIB010000447.1:0-3247 GCA_031375605.1 Allobosea sp.
CCTTTGAGTCCTTCATCCCGGCAAGATGCTGGATGGCACCTGAAATACCGACCGCGATGTAAAGTTCGGGCGCAACCACCTTACCGGTCTGGCCGACCTGCCAGTCATTCGGCGCATAGCCTGCATCGACGGCGGCGCGGCTGGCACCCATGGCGGCACCAAGCTGGTCAGCCACAGGCTCGATGATCTTGCCGAAATTCTCGGCCGATCCGAGCGCGCGCCCGCCCGAAACGATGATCTTGGCAGAGGCCAGTTCTGGCCGGTCTGAGGCTGCGACCTCTTCACTCTTGAAGGTGGAAAGACCTGGATCACTGGCGGCGGAAACAACCTCGACAGGTGCAGAACCCGTCATCGCAGCAGCCTGGAACGAGGCCGTGCGGATGGTCATGACCTTCTTTGCATCTGTGGACTGCACGGTCTGGATCGCGTTGCCAGCATAGATCGGGCGCTCGAATGTATCTGCCGAAAGCACTTTCATCACGTCCGACACGATCTGCACATCCAGCAGAGCGGCAATGCGCGGCGCGACATTCTTGCCGTTGGCCGTCGAGGTCGCCACGATGCTGGTGTAGTTTGCAGCCAGGCCAGCCACCAGCGCGGCGGTTGCCTCGGCAAGCATGTGGCTGAAAACAGGGTTGTCGGCCAATAGTACCTTGTCGACGCCATCGAGCTTGGCAGCGCTGTCCGCGGCACCCTTGCAGCCAGCTCCCACAACAAGAACATGCACCGGAGCACCAAGCCCCTTAGCAGCCGTCATGGCCTTCGCTGTGGCATCCTTGATGGCATGGCCATCATGTTCGGCAATCAGAAGTGTGGCCATCACAGCACCCCGGCTTCGTTTTTGAGCTTCGACACAAGTTCGGCAGCGGACGCAACCTTCACCCCAGCCAGCCGCGATGGAGGTTCCGTCGTCTTGATGACCTTGAGGCGCGGGCTGATGTCGACCCCGAGTGCTTCGGCTGACGTCTCATCAAGCGGCTTTTTCTTGGCCTTCATGATGTTCGGCAAGCTGGCATAGCGTGGCTCGTTGAGGCGCAAGTCCGTGGTCACGATGGCCGGGAGCTTGAGTCCGACCGTCTGCAGGCCGCCATCGACCTCCCGCGTCACATCGACAGTTCCGTCACCAAGGGAAACCTTGGAGGCAAACGTGCCCTGTGGCCAGCCCAGCATGGCGGCGAGCATCTGGCCCGTCGCGTTCATGTCATCGTCGATGGCCTGCTTGCCCAGAATGACCAGGCCAGGCTGCTCTGTGGCGATGATGGCTTTCAGCAGCTTTGCGACGGCAAGCGGCTCGACGGGCGCGTCCGTCTTCACATGGATGCCGCGGTCGGCACCCATGGCCAATGCCGTGCGGATGGTTTCGGCAGAGCCTTGAGGCCCGATCGATACAGCCACGATCTCGGTTGCCTTGCCGGTCTCGCGCAGACGCAAGGCCTCTTCGACGGCGATTTCATCAAAAGGATTCATCGACATTTTGACGTTTGCGAGTTCGACACCGGAACCGTCCGGCTTGACCCGGATCTTCACGTTGTAGTCGACCACGCGCTTCACGGGCACGAGGACTTTCATGAGAGCATCACCATTTTGGCGGCGTCAGGTGTGTTTTGCAGCAAGACCGGCTACGTACACCCCGTTTGACGGCAGCGTTTCCTGTGGATTGGACCCTAGATCACGTCGCAATAAGATGGAAGCATCCCAACGTGAAAAACCTGACCTGCAAGGCTCCAGAGCCTTGCCTGCTGCACAAGGCCGCATCGTTGGCCTCACGCACGCCATCAGCGGCTTGCAATCCAGCGCGAACGGATCGAAATTCCGCGGCTGACAAACAGCGGCAGCAGGCTTAAGCCCGCCGCCAGTCCGCCCAGATGGGCAAACCAGGCCACGGCACTCGGTCCTCCCCACAGCCCCTGAAACAGCTGCACCAGGATCCAGGCTCCAAGAGCCACCCAGGCCGGAACCGCCACAGGCACGAACTTGAGGACAAGCCCCCAGATGCGCACGCGCGGATACAGCAGCAGATAAGCGGCAATGATGCCGGAGATCGCTCCTGATGCACCGATGAGCGGCTGGACCGAATCAAGGTTCATCAAGGCGTGGGCGAAAGCCGCCAGAATTCCGCAGGCCAGAAAGAACACCGCAAAGCGAAGATGACCCATGCAGTCTTCGACATTGTCGCCAAAGACCCATAAAAACAGCATGTTTCCTGCCAGATGGGCCAGGTTGCCATGCAGGAACAGGCTGGTGGCCGGCGTCAGCCAGGCCGGTGCCTGGGGAATGTCCCCCGGCAGAAAGGCATCGCCCAGGACAACCTTCGGAATGATGCCGAAACCGGCTGCAAGCAACGGCTCGACAGCCGGCAAAAGCCCTCCGAGCGAGGCCACATGAACCACGACGCAGATGGCAATGACGCCATAGGTCACGAAAGGCGCTCTCAGGTTACGCACCGGTTCGCCGTCATAGAGCGGAATGAACATCAGCGGCGGCCTTTCGGGACAGTCCCTTTTCAGCGGTTCTTGTTTCCGCGATTCTTGTTTCAGCGATTCTTGCCCGGCACCCAGAGCACATCCCCGGATGCTTTCTTGTTCAGATAGCGTGACGCCACAAACAGAAAATCTGACAGCCGGTTCATATATTTCAATGCAGGTTCGGCCACCCGTTCGCCTTCTGTCTGTGCCAGCTCCACCATCATGCGCTCCGCCCGCCTGCAAACCGTGCGGGCCAGATGCAGATAAGCTGCCCCGGCGGTGCCGCCGGGCAGCACAAACGATCGCAATGGCTCCAGCGAGCCGTTGAGTTCGTCGATTTCTGTCTCGATCCGGTCGACCTGCGTGTCGATGATGCGCAAAGGCTCCCATTCCAGCTTCTTGCCGGTGTCGGGCGTGGCAAGCTCGGCACCAAGGTCGAACAGGTCATTTTGGATGCGGCCGAGCATGGCGTCGAGATGGGCGTCTTCGCTGGCGGTATGCAGGCGCGCCATGCCGATCGTGGCATTGGCTTCATCGACCGTGCCATATGAACTGACACGTAAGGAGAACTTGGGAACACGGTCGCCTGTGGAGAGAGCGGTCATGCCCTTGTCTCCGGTGCGGGTGTAGATGCGGTTCAGGACGACCATGCTGACGTGCTTTCTGGAATGATGGACTGGAAGCTGAATCATAATAACTTAGAGCATTGCGATTGCACAAAACCGGTACCCACTGTTGTGCGCGATGCTCGGCGTTGACGATCCGGCGACGGGGCAGTGATG
>JANMIB010000527.1:0-1821 GCA_031375605.1 Allobosea sp.
CAAAAGCGAGCACAGTTAAGGCATCTCACAGCTTAAGACGTTTGTTTTGACTGGCTGCATTAAACCGGAGAGATGCGCACGACCCCACCCGCACCCTCCCCGCAAGGCAGGGAGGGTAGTCGGCACGACATGCAAAACGTGACTGACAAATCGTCAGACTGAGCAGAAACTTGAAAAGTGGCGCTGGTCTTGACCGACTTCCCTCACCGCCTTGCGGGGAGGGTACGGGTGGGGCATCGCGACCTTTACAACCCCAGCTTCTTCGCCAGGATCTCGTTCACCACGACAGGGTTGGCCTTGCCGCCAGACGCTTTCATGATCTGGCCGACGAACCAGCCCGCCATGGAAGGCTTCAGCTTGGCCTGCTCGACTTTGTCGGGGTTGGCGGCAATGACCTCGTCGATGACCTTTTCGATGGCGCCGGTATCTGTCACCTGCTTCATGCCGCGCGCTTCGACCACGGTCCTCGGTTCGCCACCTTCAGTCCAGATGATCTCGAACAGCTGCTTGGCAATCGTGCCTGAGATGACGCCTTCCCCGATCAAGTCGACGATACCGCCAAGCTGGTCTGCAGACATGGGCGACGCTGTCACGTCCTTGCCTTCCTTGTTCAGGCGGCCGAACAACTCGTTGATCACCCAATTGGCACAAACCTTTCCATCCCTGGCCTTGCCATCACGGCCCGGCTTTCCTGAAGGATTGGCAACAGCCTCGAAGAAGTCAGCTTGCTCGCGCTCGGCGACCAGCACGGAGGCGTCATAAGGCGACAGGCCATATTGGCTGATCAGGCGGGCCTTCTTGGCATCCGGCAATTCAGGCAGCTCCGCCCTCAGAGCTTCAACAAAAGCCTGGTCGAACTCCAGTGGCAGCAAGTCCGGATCGGGGAAATAGCGATAGTCATGCGCTTCTTCCTTGGAACGCATCGAACGCGTCTCGCCCTTGGCAGGGTCATAAAGGCGCGTCTCCTGGTCGATCTTGCCACCATCTTCCAGGATGCCGATCTGGCGGCGCGCTTCGACATCGACCGCCTGCCCGATGAAACGGATGGAGTTGACGTTCTTGATCTCGCTGCGCGTGCCGAAAGGAGCGCCCGGCTTCCTTACTGACACGTTCACGTCGGCGCGCAGGCTGCCCTTCTCCATGTCGCCATCGCAGGTACCGAGATAGCGCAGGATGGTGCGCAGCTTGGTGACATAGGCCTTCGCCTCGTCTGCCGACCGCAGGTCGGGCCGCGAGACGATCTCCATCAGCGCGACGCCAGAGCGGTTGAGATCGACAAAGCTCATGGTCGGGTGCTGGTCATGCAGCGATTTGCCGGCATCCTGCTCCAGATGCAGCCGCTCGATGCCGACGGTGATCTGCTCGGTGGGCGTGACATCGACCACGATTTCGCCCTCGCCCACGATCGGGTCCTTGAACTGGCTGATCTGGTAGCCCTGCGGCAAATCCGGATAAAAGTAGTTCTTGCGGTCGAACACCGAACGGTTGTTGATCTGCGCATTCAGACCAAGGCCGGTGCGGACAGCCTGGCGCACGCACTCCTCGTTGATCACCGGCAGCATGCCCGGCATGGCGGCATCCACAAGACTGACATGGGAGTTCGGCTCGGCCCCGAAAGCCGTGGACGAGCCGGAGAACAACTTGGCCTGCGAGGTCACCTGTGCATGGATTTCAAGCCCGACCACAATTTCCCAATCTCCTGTTGCACCCTTGATGCGCTGCTTCGGATCGGCGGCTCTGACATGGGCGTTCATGGAGGCGTTCTCTGGTTTTCGGTTTATGTTTCAATAGAAGGCGTGGGTCCTCGGAACAAGTCCGAGG
>JANMIB010000473.1:0-3055 GCA_031375605.1 Allobosea sp.
TATCTTGGCAAGAAGTATGGCGGCTGGGTGCCGGTTGCCGAAGCATATGGCAAGCTCGGCAACAAATGGATCGCGATTCCGGCTGCGATCAACGGCGGTTACATCAATTACCGTACGTCCATGGTCAAGGCTGCTGGCTTCAACGAAGTGCCGCAGACGACTGCTGGCTTCCTTGAATTGTGCAAGGCGCTCAAGGCGAAGAACACGCCAGCCGGTTTCCCGCTTGGCCGCGCGTCGGGCGATGGCAACTCCTACGCGTATTGGCTCTTGTGGTCGCACAATGCTGCGCAGGTGGATGAAAATTCCAAGGTCATCATCCGCTCTGCAGAAACCGAGGCGTCGCTGAACTATTGCAAGGCGCTTTTCGACACGTTTACCCAAGGCACGGTTGCCTGGAACGATGCGTCCAACAACCGCCTCTTCCTGTCGGGTGAATTGTCGCTCACGGCGAACGGCATCTCGATCTATGCCGCAGCCAATGCCTCCGCTGACCAAAAGCAGAAGGACATCGCGGCGGACATGGACCATGCCTATTGGCCGATCGGGCCTGCAGGCAAGCCGACCGAAATTCAGCTTTGCTTCCCGATGATGGCGATGACCTACACGAAGTTCCCGAACGCGTGCAAAGCCTTCATGGCCTACATGCTGGAAGCGGAGCAGTTCAACCCGTGGCTGGAAGCTGCGGCAGGTTATCTCACGCACACGCTGAACGCTTTCGACAACAACCCGGTCTGGACAAAGGATCCGAAGAACAAGGTCTTCAAGGACGCCTCCAAGCGCAGCCTTGTCGCCGGGCATCGCGGCAAGTTGGATGAGAAAGCCGCGACTGCGATGGCGGATTTCATCGTGGTCGACATGTTTGCAAACTTCTGCACGGGCCGCGAGACAGCAGCCAGCGCAATGCAACTGGCCGAACGGCAACTGCAACGCATCTATCGTTGAGATCCAAAGCCCCGGCGGCGGCTCGCTGCCGCCGCCGAGGCTGCCCTGAAACAACCGAACAAGCCGAAGGAGGTCATGTCATGGCCACGGGTTCGCTTGCCTTGAAGCCTGCGCCGCGCAGATTTACCGAACCCACAGCCTGGGAGCGGCTCAAGGTCAACCGCAATTGGCTCGGTGCCTGGTTCATGATGCCAGCGATGGCATTCCTGTTCCTGTTTCTGGCCTATCCGCTCGTGCTTGGCATGTGGATGAGCATGACCGACATGCGCATCGGGCGTGGCGGCAATTTCGTCGGCTTTGAAAACTATGTCTATCTGCTGGATGACCGTGACTTCCTGCGCGCGACCGGCTTCACGCTGGCCTACACGTTTGTCTCGTCGATTTTCAAATTCTCCATCGGGCTTTATCTGGCCATCCTGCTCAACAACAACATGCCGTTCAAGGCTCTGATCCGCGCCATCGTGCTGATCCCGTTCATCGTGCCGACTGTGTTGTCCGCCGTGGCATTCTGGTGGATTTTCGACACGCAGTTCTCGATCTTCACCTGGCTTTTGCAGAAAGCGGGCATCCTGGAAAAGGGCCAGTTGATCAACTGGCTGGGTGATCCGTTCCTGGCGCAAGTCAGCGTGATCTTCGCCAATATCTGGCGCGGCATACCGTTCATCGCCATCACCTTGCTGGCAGGGCTGCAGACTGTCTCGCCGTCCTTGTATGAGGCTGCGACGCTGGATGGCGCGTCAGGGTGGCAGCGGTTCCGCTTCGTGACCTATCCTTTGTTGACCCCGATCATTGCCGTGGTCATGACCTTTTCCGTGCTGTTCACCTTCACCGATTTTCAGCTGATCTGGGCCATGACGCGGGGCGGTCCTGTCAATGCCACACACCTGATGGCGACGTTGTCCTATCAGCGCGGTATTCTGGGTGGTCGCCTCGGCGAGGGGGCTGCCATCGCCACGGCCATGGTGCCGTTCCTTCTGGCCGCCATCATGGTCAGCTGGTTTGGTCTGCAGCGCCGCAAGTGGCAGCAGGGAGAAAACAATGACTGATGCAGCCTTGAAATCTGCCGCCCCGCTGACAGACAACCGCGAGGGCATGACCTATCTGGAGACGTTGCCGCGCAAGGTGGTGACAGTCTACCTGCCGCTGTTCATCATTCTCGTCGTCCTGCTCTTTCCATTTTACTGGATGGTGCTGACCTCGATCAAACCCGATGCGCAACTGCTTGATCTTGAATCGTCCAACCCGCTCTGGGTGGTCAATCCGACATTGCAGCATATCGAGAAACTGCTGTTCGGTTCGGCTTATCCACGTTGGCTGTTCAACACCATGATGGTGGCGACGGTGGCCACGTTCCTGTCTATTTTCGCCAGCGTGCTTGCCGCATATGCCATCACCCGCATCCGCTACAAGGGCGCGGCAACGGTCGGCGGGCTGATCTTCCTGGCCTATCTCGTGCCGCCGTCGATCCTGTTCATCCCGCTCTCGGCGGTGATCCACAACTATGGCCTGTTCGACTCGCCCTTCGCCTTGATCCTGACCTATCCGACCATCCTGATCCCGTTCTGCACATGGCTTCTGATGGGATATTTCAAGACCATTCCCTATGAGCTTGAGGAATGTGCGCTGATCGACGGGGCAAGCCGCTGGCAAATCCTGGTGCAGATCGTTTTGCCACTCGCTATACCGGGGCTGATTTCGGCCTTCATCTTCGCTTTCACGCTGTGCTGGAACGAGTTCATCTACGCGCTCACCTTCATCTCGTCGGATCACAACAAGACTGTGCCGGTGGCGATCATTTCGAACTTCGTGGACGGCGACATTTTCCGCTGGGGTTCGCTGATGGCGGGCGCGCTGATCGGCTCATTGCCGCTCGTGGTGCTCTATGCCTTCTTTGTTGAGCACTATGTCAGCGCCATGACCGGGGCCGTGAAGGAGTAAGCCATGGCCAACATCGCCTTCATCGGGCTTGGTGCCATGGGCAGGCCCATGGCGCGGCGGCTGATCGAGCAGCAGCACAGGGTGACGGGGTTTGACCTCAACAAGGCTGCCCTTGCTGAACTCGCCTCGCTCGGCGGGCACACTGCTGCTTCGGCGCGCGACGCGTGTGTTGATG
>JANMIB010000497.1:0-18076 GCA_031375605.1 Allobosea sp.
TCGGGCGTCACAACGGCGCTCGACATTGCAAGCTGGCATCCGCGCTGGCTTGATCTCATGGCAAGGAGCGGCATCAGGGGCTATGCCGCGCCCGGTTTCCGGCAGGCCGCGTGGCGCATGGTGGGCAGCCATCGGCTTGAATACGACTGGAACGATGCGCTGGGGCGCGAACGCTATGGGCGGGCGCTCGAGGTTGCCGATGCCGCGCGCACCCATCCCTGCGGGCGGCTGGAGGGCGTTGTTGCGCCCTCGCAGGTCGAAACCGTGCGCGAAAACCTGCTGGTCGAGGCGGCGGAAGCTGCACGGGTGCGCGGCATGCCGCTCACCATCCATGCCGCGCAGACCATGGCGGAGCACGAGGAGCTGTTGCGCCGCACGGGCAAGACCGCGGTGCAGTTTCTGGATGGACTTGGCATCCTGGGCGAACGGTTGATCCTCGGCCACGCGATTTTCCTCGACCATCATTCGTGGACGCGCCAGCGCAGCCGTGATGATCTTTCGCTGCTGGCGGCGAGCGGCACATCTGTCGCCCATTGCCCGGTGACCTTTGCCCGTTCCGGCATGGCGCTGGAAACGCTTGGAGCCTATCAGCGTGCCGGAGTGAATGTCGGCATCGGCACAGACACGTGCCCGTTCAACATGCTGGAGGAAATGCGGCAGGCGCTCGTTCTGGCCCGCATGGGCGCAAGGCAGGTGTTCGAGATCGACACCGCCGGAATTTTCAACGCTGCCACAACCGGATCAGCCAGGGCACTTGGCCGCGATGACATCGGGCGGCTCGCCGTCGGCGCAAAGGCCGACCTTGTGCTGGTAGATCTGAGGCATCCCCAGATGCAGCCGGTCCACGATCCGCTGCGCAGCCTGCTGCATTGCGCTGCCGAACGGGCGGTGCGCGATGTGTTTGTCGATGGCCATCAGGTCGTGCGGGATGGCAAGGCGCTTGGCCTTGACCATGCAGGTGCCATAGCGATGCTGGCGGATGCGCAGGCAAGGGCCATCAGGCGGGCAGAAGCTGACGATCCGCATAGGCGGACCATCGCCCAGCTGGCACCTTTGACGTTCCGGTCTGCTGCTTACCCCCGCGAGTGACCCCAGAACCGTGCCGGCATGGCCAGAAGCGGGCGCAGATTGCCCCGGTCCAGCATCAGTTCGGCCTCCGCCTGCGCGGTTTCGAGCACCTTGTCCTCGTTGACCAGCATGGCCTTGCGGTCTCGCAGCGCGATCTTGCCATCCACGATCACGGTCGAGACGTCATTGCCGTTGGCAAAGCACACCAGCCTGTAAAGCGGCATGTGCAGCGGATACATGTGCGGACGGGCCAGATCGACCAGGATCACATCGGCCTTCTTGCCGATTTCCAGCGAGCCGATCTCGCGTTCCATGCCCACGGCCCTCGCGGCATCGATGGTCGTCATTTCCAACACCTTGCCTGGCGGCATCATCTTCGGATCCTTGAAGAAGGTGCGATGATAATGCATGCACTGCTGCATGTGCCGGAACATGTCGCCGTTGCGGTCCGGTGCCGTGGCATCCGAGCCGATGGCCACTGTCACCCCCGCATCGATCAGCTCCGGTGCTGGGCAGCGGCCCAGAACCGAGGCGATAGCGCTGGGATTGTGCGCGATTTTCGTGTCTGTGTCCGCGCAGATCCTGATCTCCTCATCCGTCAGATTGGTCGAGTGAGAGAGCAGCGCTTCCGGACCGAGGATGCCGAGTTCATGTGCATAGGCGACCGAGCCTTTCGTGTGCCCGTCCTGTGTGAACAACAGCCCATGTTCGCGCGCAAGCTGGCTGGTCGCGGTCGCCTGCGCCCGTGCCCGCGCCATGTCCTCGGCTGAAAGTTCGTCCTTGTGTTCCGCCCGCAAAGTGGGTGTGATCAACGCGATGTTGAGCCTCTGGCCATGGTTGCCATGCCAGCGCCCGATCAGCGTCTTGCAAGTGGCGAATTGCCGGTCGAAATCCACCGGATAGGTTTGCGCAATGCCATTTTCCCAGGTGCCGTAGGTCAGCGGGTGCGGTGGCCGTGTCGGCCCGACTGCCACGATGGAGCGGGTGCCAACCTCCGCCACGCCGTCGCAATGGGCGTCGCCATAGACCGGGTCATCGGTGCGCAGGATCGTGTCGCCGCCTCCCAGCAGCGAAACCCCTGTCGTGACACCGAACCTGAGCCGTTCAAGCGCAGCAAGCTGGGCTTCCGCTCGCCAGAATTCAGGGGTCGAGCCTTGCGTGTAGGTGTAGCCGCAGGCCTTGTACCAGGCATCCGAATCCCCGCCGCCAAGCGTCTTGATGAAGCCATGTCCGGCATGGGCATGGGCATCGATGAAGCCCGGCATCACGATCTGGCGCGAGGCATCGATCACCGTTGGTGCCGTGTGCCTGGCCATGATGTCAGTGGTCGTGCCAATGTCGATGATGCGGTCGCCGGTGATGGCCACGGCACCATCCTCGATGAGGCGGCGCGTGCCGTCCATGGTGACGACGATGCCGTGCGTGATGAGGATGTCGGCCATGGCGGGCTCCTGTAAGTCGTCTGGTTAAGCGTATTGCTTATGCACAAAACCGGTTCCCACTTTTGTGCGCAATTCGCTAGGTGGGGATGTGTTTGGCATGTGCGCCGATGCGGTCGATGCGCGGCACAAGATCGAGAAGTTCGCGCGTGTAGGCGTGCTGCGGGGTGCGAAACACGGTTTCGGCATCATCCATCTCGACGATGCGCCCGGCCTGCATCACCGCCACCCGGTCGCACATCTGGCGGATCACGGCGAGGTCATGGCTGATCAAGAGAAGCGTCAGGCCGGTGGCATCGCGCAGGTCTTTGAGCAGGTTCAGCACCTGCGCCTGCACCGAAACATCGAGCGACGATGTCGGCTCGTCGCAGATCAGCAGCGTTGGCCGTGCTCCCAGCGCCCGCGCAATCGAGATGCGCTGCCTTTGCCCCCCTGAGAAGGCAAACGGAAAGCGCGCGGCATGTTCGGGCTGAAGGCCCACAGCTTCTAGCAAAAGTGCGGCGTTGGCTTCCGCCTCGGCGCGGGTGGCCGCCAGCCTGTAAAACAGGATCGGTTCGGACAGGATGGCGCCCACCCTCATGCGCTGGTTGAGTGAGGCGTAAGGATCCTGGAAAATCATCTGCAGCGCCTGCTTGCCGGCCCGTTCGGCACCCGCTCCGGCAATGGTCCGGCCCTTGAACAGCACCGAGCCCGTGCCCGGTTTCACAAGGCCCGCCACCACATTCGCCACCGTGGTCTTGCCCGATCCGCTTTCGCCGACAAGGCCCATGACCTCGCCGCGCCTGATCGAAAACGACACATCGTCGACCGCGCGGAACAGCTTGCCCTTCGAGCCGGGCAACCAGCCACGCGAGGCATAGTCGACGCCGATGTTGCGGACCTCGAGCAGGATGTCAGCCCCACCCTGTGCGTCTGCCGGGCCGACACGCGCTGCGATGGTGGCGCGCGCTGTGCGGCCCGCGTCTCCCGCGCTGTCATCGACCACGGCGAACCGCGACTGGCGTGCTCCGAAGCGCGGGACCGCCGCCAGAAGGTTGCGCGTGTAGTCATGCCGGGGTGCAGCCAGAACCGTGGCGACAGGCCCTTGCTCTACCGCCCGACCGCGCAGCATGACGCTGACCGTGTCGGCTGTTTCGGCGACAACGCCCATGTTGTGCGTCACGAGCATCACGCCCAGTCCGCGTTCGGCGGCGAGTTTGCGGATCAGCCTCAGGATCTGCGCCTGGACCGAGACATCCAGCGCGGTGGTCGGCTCGTCAGCTATCAGCAGCTTCGGTGCGCATGACAGGGCCGCGGCGATCACGACCCGCTGGCGCTGCCCGCCCGAAAGCTGATGCGGATAGGCCCCGAGCCGCCGCTCCGGTTCGGGAATACCCACATCGTTGAGCAGCGACAAGGCCCTGCGCCTGGCCTCCTGCGCATTGATGCCCAGATGGTGCCGCATGGTTTCGCCAAGCTGGCTCTCGACCGTGAACAGCGGATTGAGGCTGGTCATCGGATCCTGGAAGATCACGCCGATGTCGCGCCCCAGCGCCAACCCGTCGCCCTTGCCTGTCAGCGGATCGAGCAACACCCCGCCCACGCGAATTTCGCCCGCCGTGATGCGGCCCGGACGTTCGATCAGCCCGATCAGGGCGTTGGCCACCGTGGTCTTGCCTGCGCCGGACTCGCCCACGACAGCGTGGATTTCTCCGGGCTGGATCAGGATCGAGACATCATTGACCGCAACCAATGGCGGGCCATCCGGATTTGGATATTCGACCCTGAGACCGGTGATCTGCAGCGAGGGCGTACTCATCCGCGGCCCCTCAGCTTGGGGTTGAAGCGGTCGCGCAGGTCATCGCCCAACACGTTGACGGCCAGCACCATGATCACCAGCGTCAGCGCCGGGAACAGCGCGATCCACCAGATGCCTGAGAACACGAACTCGTTGCCGATGCGGATCAGCGTTCCCAGCGAAGGGTAGGTCGGCGGCATGCCGACGCCCAGAAATGACAGCGTTGCCTCGGTCAGCACGGCCCCGGCCAGATTGATCGTGGCCAGCACCAGCACCGGCCCCATGACGTTGGGCAGGATGTGCCGGAACATGATCCGGGCCGGGCTGAAGCCGATGACGCGGGCCGCCTTGATGTAATCCTTGGCGCTTTCCACCATCGTCGCGGCGCGGACAGTGCGGGCATACTGCACCCATTCATGGATGGTGATGGCGGCAATCAGGATCAGCGGCGCCATGCGCGGGCTCGCGGCCTCCGGCACCACCGCCCGCGCCAGCCCCGCGACCAGCAGCGCCAGCAAGATGGTGGGGAAGGACAAGATCACATCGCCCAGCCGCATGATGGCCGCATCGACACGCCCGCCGACATAGCCGGCGATCAGGCCCAGCGACACGCCGATCAGCGCCGCCAGCAGCACCGCCCCGCCGCCGATCATCAGCGAGACGCGCGCGCCGTACAGGATGGCGGAGAGCATGTCCCGGCCCTGGTTGTCCGTGCCGAGCCAGAAACGCGGGTCGCCGCCCTCAGCCCAGCGCGGCGGCAGTTCGCTGTCGAGCAGGTTGAAACTGGCGAGGTCGAGCGGGTTGGTCGGCGCGATCTGCGGCGCGAACGAGGCGCAGAGGATCACGATGGCGGTCACGATGCCTGCGATGATGACGGAAACAGAGGGCCTGGCCCTGATCAGGCGGATGAGGCCGGAGCCGATCCGCCTGATGCGCAACACACTGACAAGGCCTTTGAAGAAGCTGGCAGCAACGCCCATCATGGCCCTGTCCTCAGGCGAGGGTCGACCAGTGCATAGACCACATCGACGGCCATGTTGATCGCCACGAACAGGAACCCAACGAACAGCAGATAGGCCGCCATGACCGGCAGATCGACGAACGAGACCGCCTGGATGAACAAAAGCCCCATGCCCGGCCACTGGAACACGGTTTCGGTGACAATGGCGAAGGCGATCAGCGAGCCGATCTGCAGCCCGGTGACGGTGATCACTGGCATCAGGGCGTTCTTCAGGGCCAGCCGGTAGTGGATGTAGCGGGGCGGCAGGCCGCGCGCCCTGGCATAGCGGATGAAATCCGAGGACAGCACGTCGATCATTTCCGAGCGCACCAACCGCATGATCAGCGTGAGCTGGTACAGCGACAGCGTCACGGCCGGCAGGACGAGCGAGCGCAGCCCGCTGCCGGTGAGAAGCCCGGTGGACCACCAGCCAAGTTGCACCACATCGCCGCGCCCGAACGACGGCAAGATCTTCAAGGTCACAGCAAAGATCAGGATCAGCATGATGCCGGTGACGAAGGTGGGCGTGGAAATGCCGACCAGCGAGACGCTCTGGATCAGTTTGGACAGCCAGCCATGGGGGTTCAGCGCCGAGATCACGCCGAGCGGAATGCCAAGTCCGAGCGAAATCAGGGTTGCCATGAACACAAGTTCCAGCGTGGCCGGCAGCCGTTCGGCTATCAGGCCGGCCACCTGCCGCTGATTACGGAAACTGATGCCGAGATCGCCCTGCACAACGCGCAGCGCAAATTTGCCGAACTGCACGATGACAGGCTGATCAAGCCCCAACGCCACGCGCATCTCGGCCTTTTCGGCCTGCGTTGCCTCCTCCCGTGCCATGACGGAGACCGGATCACCGACATAACGGAACATGATGAAGGCCACCGCCGTCACAGCCAGCATGACCAGCGCCGCCTGAAAAAGACGTGCAAGAAGAACCCTGATCATGCTGTCAACCGTTTCGGATGCCGGGCGGTGGCCAAGCGCTTCATTTCACCTGCGCGAACCAGAGCCGCACGTATTCGTCGGCAAATACCGGCACATCGACATTCCGCTTCATGGCCCAGGCCACAGGCTGCTGGTGGAGCGGGATGAAATAGGCCTCGTCACGGACGATTTTGAGCGCTTCGGTCATCAAGGACCGGCGTTTCGGTTCGTCAAGTTCGGTTGCGGCCTTCTTTGTCAGATCATCGAGGCGCGGATCGTTGAGCCCGTTCGGGTTGTTGCCGCCAAAGGTGCCTTCGCGGCTGTGCAGCAGCGCGGACAGTACCGAATAGCCGTCCATCGGGGGCAGTGTCGCCCAGCCAAGGATGTAGACATCGGTTTCGCCCTTGTCGACGAGCGGGAAGTAGGTTGCGCGGCTCTGGGTCTTGAGTTCGACCTGGATGCCGGCGCGTGTCCACATGGCCGCGATGGCCACGCAGGTCTGCTCGTCGGCGATGTAGCGATCATTCGAGCAGTCGAGCCTGGTCTTGAAGCCGTTCGGGTATCCGGCCTCGGTCAGCAAGGCCTTGGTGCGGGCGGCATCGAACGCAAGTGGCTTGTCGAGATCGGCTGAATATCCCGGAATGGGCGGGGCCACCATGGTGCCGACGGTGCGGGACTTGCCGCGCATGATGCGGCTCTGGATGGTGCCGAGGTCAATGGCGTGCCACATCGCCTGCCGCACGCGCTTGTCCTTCATCGGGTTGGGCTTGCCCGGATCGCCCAGAAGCTGCTCGCGGCTGTTCAGGCCCAGGAAGATCAGGCGCAGCGAAGGTTCCTCGATCACCTTGAAGCCGTCCGCGCCGCTGATGCGGGCCAGATCCTGCAGGGGTGCCGGAGCCATCATGTCGATCTCGCCCGACAGGAGTGCCGCCACGCGGGTGGCATCGGACTTGATCGGACGGAACTCGATGCGCGTGATGTTGTGCTCTGCCTTGTCCCACCACGCCGGGTTCACGGTCATCACCGTTCGGTTGTCGGGCTGGTAGCTTTCAAGCTTGAACGGCCCGGTCCCATTGGCATTGGTCGAGGCGAATGTGGTCAGGTTGCGGGTGGTGTTGCCGGGTGTGATCGCGTTGTTGGCCTCAAGCCAGGCCTTGTTCATGATGAAAATGCCGGACAGGTCATTCAGCAGCAGCGGGTAAGCGCCTTTCAGCACAATATCGACGGTGAACTCATCGACCTTTTCGGCCCGTTCCACATTCGACAGGTTGCCCCGCGCCCGCGCATCAGGATGCAGCAGGCGGGTGATCGAGGCCACCACGTCATCTGAGGTAAACGCATTGCCGTTGTGGAACTTGACGCCCTGGCGAAGCGTGAAACGCCAGCGGTTCGGCTCCACGATACGCCAGGCTGTCGCCAGGCCGGGCTGGATCTGCAGGTCGCGCCCGCGCCGCACCAGCGGATCATAGATGTGGTGGTGCATGTTCGAGGTGAAGCTCTCGGTATGCGCATAAGGGTCCATCGTGGCGTTGTCGCCTTGCGAGGACCAGCGCTGCGTGGTTGCAGCCGCACCCGTCTGGCTGGCCAGCATGAGGCCTGCTCCGAGGCTTGCGGCAAGACCTGCTGCCCGCACACGATGGCATGGTTTGAAACCTGATTGATTGAACATGCGTGAAATCCCCCGGCGACGTCTGCTGACCTGCGACAATCTAAGCAAGAAGCAGACCGCGTGGCGAGAGAAATTCACTCTGCTGCAATGCGCCATGCGCCAAACGCAGGCGCAGCGTGGGCGAACGCCCTGCCAAGCAGCAGGACGCCTGGCCCCGTGGCTTTGCAGTCGGCCACGTGTGCAGCGATGCTGCCGGCATTGCCTGTCACGCAATGTTCGCCTTGCCGTGTGGCATTGATGACGAAACGCGCGGGTGTCGAGGGGTCCAGTCCAGCCAGCATCGCCTGCCTCATCATGCCGCCCAACGTCCGGCGGCCCATGTAGATGCAGGTGGTCGCATCCGCGTCCGCGATGCTGGCCCAGTCCAGCGATGCGGGAATGACGCCGGCCTCGTCATGTGCCGTGATGAATTGCAGCCTGCGGGCCACGCCGCGTCTGGTGAGCGAGGCTCCCTGCGAGGCCGCCGCCGCCATGGCCGCCGAAATGCCGTTGATGATGGTGACGGGGATGTCAGCCTCGGCTGCCGCCGCAATCTCCTCGTCAGCCCGCCCGAAGATCAGCGGATCGCCGCCCTTGAGCCTGACGACCCTGTTGCCCTCGCTGGCCAGCAGCACGGCCAGGCTGGAGATGTCGCCCTGCGAGCAGGATGTTTCGCCGCCACGCTTGCCGACATGGATCTTGCGGGCCTCGCGCCGGGCGAAGGCCAGAACGCCGTCACCCACCAGATCGTCATACAAGATCACATCGGCCTCGCGCAGGAAGCGCACGGCCTTGAGCGTCAGCAGTTCCGGATCGCCCGGCCCCGCGCCCACCAGCGCCAGCGAGCCACCGCGCATGTGCGGTGCTGCGTGTTCGAGGTCGGCGATCATCATCTCGCGTTCGGCAGGGCAGGGCGCTTCATGCGGGCGGGCCATGGCCATGGCGGCAAAGCGCCGCCAGAAGCTCTTGCGCTGGCCACCGTCAAGACCTGATGAGGTGACACGCCCGCGCCACGCCTTGGCCGCCCTGGCCCAGCCCGTGAAGCCGGCGGGCAGCAGCGTTTCGATCATCGAGCGCACAGCCTGCCCCAGTGGCGGCGCGCCGCCATCTGTTGAAATGCCGATGACCAGCGGCGAGCGGTTGACGATGGCGCCGAACTGGAAATCGCAGAAGGCAGGCTTGTCGACCACATTGACCGGGATGCCGCGTGCGCGCGCCGCGGCGGCAAAAGCCGCGCCTTCATGGTCATCTTCAAGCGCGCCGATGGCAATCGCGGCCCCGTCGAAATCGCTGTCCAGCAGCATCCTTTCGATGAGCGTGATCCGGTCCGGCCAGTCTGCTGCCAGTCTGGTCGCCTCTGCGTCAGGTTCGGCCCAGACAAGCCTGACACGTGCACCGGCTGCCGCCAGAAGTTCGGCTTTCCAGGCTGTTCCGGCAGAACTGCCCGCGACAAGCGCTGTCTTTCCCGCCAGCTTCAGGAAAACCGGCAGGGTGGCGAGGTCGCCCATGCGGGGAGAAGCCTCACGCGGGCTGCGGCTGGGTCGCGGCATGCTGTTCATCACGGATCACTCGGTTGATTTCCGGCCTGCAGGAGCCGCAATTCGTGCCAGCCTTGAGGGCAGCGCCAACCGCCTCGACATCGCGCGCGCCCGCCTTGACGGCAGCAGCAATGGCCGCGCGGCGCACCGCAAAGCAGGCACAGACGAGTGGCCCCAGATCGGCCCCGCCATTCGGCGCGCGGCCTGCCAGCACGGCCTTGCGCTCTGGCAAGGTCAGGTCTGGCTTGGCGAAAGCTTCGACCAACCACTCGAAGGTGGCGGCATCGCGCTGCTGGCTGACGAAAAGCGCCACATCGATGCGCGTGCCAGTGAATGCAATGGTGCGAAAATCCTGTGTCACGGTGTCGGTGGCCAGCGCCCGGCGGGTCGCTTCGCCAAGATGGTTGATCAGCAGCGCATGGATCTGTTCGGGTGCCTGGGTCGAGGCAAACAGGATGGCTTGCCCGCCCGGCACCGTCAGCCGCGTGTGCTGGAGCCAGGGCGGAGGCATCAGGCGCGCCCGGCTGATCAGGAAGCCTTCGGACGCCATTGCCAGCGGGGTGACCCGGACGGGGGTGGCTTTCAGCTCCGGCTGGCCGGAGGCCGCATCGGTGAACGGCTGCACCACGGCATCGACGCGGGCCAGCCCGCTGGTGGCATCGTTCCAGTGAAACGGCGCGAACACCGTTCCGCGCTGGAGGCCATCATCGAGCGTGACCTTGAGCGTTGCGGCACCATGCGTGCTGTCGATCCTGGCATGGCCGCCGTCCTTGAGGCCAAGCTCGGCTGCATCAGCCGGGTGCAGCGCCAGCATCGGCTCGCTGGCATGGCGTGCCAGCGTCACCGCCTTGCCGGTTCTGGTCATGGTGTGCCAATGGTCGCGCATGCGGCCGGTGTTGAGCAGCAGCGGGAATTCCGCCGTGACAGGTGCGGCAAGGGCCGGATCGGCGACAGCCAGCAGCCGCGCACGTTTGTCGGGTGTGTAGAACCCGCCGTCGCTGAAAAAGCGTTCCTGCGGCAGGTGGCCCTCGCGCCAGGGCCAGTGGAAAGGCTCCATGGCCTCGAAACCGGCGTCGGAAAGGTCTTTGGCAGCCCCGATGTCGAAATCGCGCGCTCCGTCATTCTCGAAGGCCGATAGCGCCGCATGCTCGCGGAAGATGGACGCCGCACCGGGATAAGAGAAGCCCGCGCCGAACCCCATGCGCTGCGCGACGATCTGGATATGCTCCCAGTCGGGCCTGGCCTCTCCCGGTGCGGGCAGGAAGGCCCGCTGGCGCGAAATTCGGCGCTCGGAATTGGTGACGGTGCCGTCCTTCTCGCCCCAGACGGTGGCGGGCAGCAGCACATGCGCCCCGCTCATGGTGGTGTCGGTGCAGGAAAGCGCTTCGGACACCACGAACAGGTCGAGCTTGCGCAAGGCAACGCGCATCGCGTCGGCGCGGGGCATGGTCACGGCAGGATTGGTGTGCATCACCCACAGCGCCTTGATCTCGCCGCGCTCGATGGCCTCGAACATCTGCACGGCCTTCAGGCCTTCGGACGTTGCCATGTGCGGCGCATCCCAGAAACGGCGGACACGGTCGATCTCGTGGGGCGCATAGCCCATATGGGCCGCCAGCATGTTGGCCAGCCCGCCGACCTCGCGCCCGCCCATGGCGTTTGGCTGCCCGGTCAACGACAATGGGCCTGAGCCGGGCCTGCCGATGCGCCCTGTCGCCAAATGGCAGTTGAGGATGGCGTTGACCTTGTCCGAGCCCTGCGCCGACTGGTTCACGCCCTGGCTGTAGCAGGTCACGACCCGCTCGCTTGCGATGAACAGATCGACAAAGCGTCTGATGTCGGCGGCGTCCAGCCCGGTCCGGGCAGCAACCGTGCCCAGATCAGGCGCGATGGCACGGGCCGATGCCAGCGCTGCATCAAGGCCGTCCGTATGGGCTTCGGCATAGGCGTGCTTGATCGCACCGCGCGCTGCGATCTCGCCCAGCAGCCACGAGAACAGCACCGTGTCCATGCCGGATCTGATGGACAGTTGAAGGTCCGCTCCTTCGCTGGTGGCGGTGCGGCGCGGATCGATGTTGATGATCTTCGTCCCGCGACCGGCTCTTGCGGCCTGCATGCGCTGGAACAGGACAGGGTGGCACCAGGCGGCATTGGAGCCGACAAGGATGATCAGATCGGCCTGATCGAGATCTTCATAGGTGTTGGGCACCGTGTCACTGCCGAAGGCCCGGCGGTGGCCAGCCACCGACGAGGCCATACACAGCCGCGAGTTGGTGTCGACATGGCCCGTGCCGAGGAAGCCCTTGGCGAACTTGTTGGCGATGTAATAATCTTCGGTCAGAAGCTGGCCTGACAGGTAGAAGGCCACGGCGTCCGGGCCATGCGCATCCAGCGTCCGCTTCAGGCCATCCGCCACAAAGCCTGTGGCCTGGTTCCATGTGGCGCGCTGGCCGTGGATCATCGGGTGCAGCAGCCGCCCATCCAGACCAAGGGTTTCCCCCAGGGATGCACCCTTGACGCAGAGCTTGCCGAAATTCGCCGGATGGCCCGCGTCGCCCGTGACCTCCGCGCCGCCAGCCCCGTCGGGCCTTGCGACAAGTCCGCAGCCCACGCCGCAATACGGGCAGGTTGACCTGATGCCGGGCACGGTCAGAGCGCTGCCAGCCATGTCAGTAGACATCCGCCTGATAACGCCCGGTTTTCTTGAGGGACGCGACAAAGGCGATGGCGGCATCGCTGGAGAGCTTGCCGTGCTCGCTGGCAATGTCGACCATGGCCCGCTCGACGTCCTTTGCCATGCGCTTGGCATCGCCGCAGACATAGAAATGCGCGCCCTGGGCTAGCCAGGCCCAGAGTTCGGAACCGTTCTCGCGCATCCGGTCCTGCACATAGATCTTGTCCTTGCCGTCGCGCGACCAGGCCAGCGTGAGCCGTTCGAGTTGGCCTGCATCCTTCATCGCGTTGAGTTCGTCGGCATAGAAGAAGTCGGTTGCCATGCGCTGATGGCCAAAGAACAGCCAGTTGCGGCCCGGTGCCTTAACGGCAGCGCGCTCCTGCAGGAAAGCGCGGAACGGCGCGACGCCGGTGCCCGGACCAACCATGATCACCGGCTTTGAAAGGTCATCTGGCAGGGCAAATCCATGCGCTTTCTGGACATACACCTTGAGGGGGGCACCCGGCTCGATGCGCTCGCCCAGAAAGGTCGAGGCGACGCCGAACCGTTGGCGCTGGCCAAGCCTGTAGCGCACGGTGTCAACCGTGAGTGTGAGACGGCCTGCCGTGTGCCGGGGTGATGACGAGATGGAGTAAAGCCTTGGCTGCAACTCCTCCAGAGCCTCGACGAAGGCTTCCGGGCTCAGTTTCAGGCCGGCGAACTTGTGCAGCGTGCCCAGCACATCCAGCAGGGCAAGGTCGCCATCGGGGTCTTCGCCCCGCGCCAGAGCCTGCGCCTTTGCCCGCACCGCTCCGCCCGTGACGAAGGAAATCAGCTGGAACAGGCTGTCGGGCGCTGCGCCAAGCGCCCTCTCGTGGATGAGGGTTTCACGCAGGGACTTGGCCCCGATGTCATGGTCCGGCCTTGCCCCGATCAGAGCGATGACGGCATCAGCAAGGCGTTCGTCATTGGCCGCGAACACGCCAAAGCTGTCGCCCGCCACATAGTCGATACCGCTGCCGGACAGATCGAACTCGACATGCCAGGTTTCCTTTTCCGACCCCTCGCCGTTGAGCTTGCGGCGGGACAGGAAGGTGGCATGGGCCGGGTTGTCGCGCGCATATCCCTTTGGCCCTTGAGGCTCAGGTTTGGCAGCAGCGGTCGTGTCCTTGGCCTGGGCACCCGCTTCCTGTGCAAGCTGCTTCAGCATCCGCAGCGTATCCTTGCCGCCCGGCGCGCACAGGTTGAGCTTGCTCTCCTTGCCGTCGGCAATGGCGGCAGAATAGGTCTCGCAAAGATAGCCGCACTGGCCGCAGTCCTGCTGGGCCATGGCCGCGAACATCCTGCGCTTCAGCGGTTTGCCCGCGGCCAGCGCCATGCGCTCGGTGATCTCCATGGCCGGGTCATGCCAGGGTGCGTCCTCGTCGGGCGCCTCGCCCATCAGGGCCTGCGCTTCCCCGCTCGACAGGGCAGTGACCGCCGCTGTGTCAAGGTTGAGGTAGCCGGCGAAGAAACCACTCAGCCAGACGCGCTGTTCGGCTGAGAACGGCGCATTCTCCGGCAACAGATCATAGGTCTTGACGGGGGGAAGCTGGATGCTCACGGCGCTGCCTCCGCGGTTTCGGTCAGTGCCACCAGCGCCGCGTCATCGAGCCGGTTGGCAAACAGATGGAAGCTTTCGTCTGGCGACACGCGGTTTTCCATCCACGCCCGCAGCAGTTTCTCGACATGCACGGGTGCATCCTCGGCCTTGATGCCTTTCCAGACTTGCCGCCCGATCTTCGCGGTGTCGGCGAAGCCTCCGCCAACCACGATGTCATAGCCTTCCACCGTGTCGCCATCGTCGTTGACCGGCACCTTTGCCCCGATCAGCCCGATATCGCCGATGTAATGTTGCGCGCAGGAATGGTGGCACCCTGTCAGGTGGATGTTGACCGGTTGGTCGACCGTCAGCCGCGCGTCGACATGGGCGGCGATGAGCAGCGCGTCTTCCTTGGTGTGGGCGGCGGCAAACTTGCAGCCGGTTGCGCCGGTGCAGGCGACAAGCCCGGCCTGCAGCGATGTCGCGCGGGTTGACAGGCCAAGCGCAGCAACGGCTGCTTCCGCTTCGCCCAGCTGGTCATCCCGAATACCGGAGAGGATCAGGTTTTGCCAGACCGTGAGCCGGATGTCGCCGTCGCCAAGCGAGCGCGAGATGGCGGCCAAGCCACGCATCTGCGGGCTCGTGAGCTTGCCCACCGGCAGCGTCACGCCCAGCCAGCTGAGGCCTTCCTGCTTTTGCGGCCATGCGCCGATATGGGCGAGCCGGTTGAACGGCGGGCGTGGCGCGATGTCACCCTCAGTGATGCGCTGGAGCGGGCGGCCCAGCAGCGCTTCCGTCTCGGTGATGAACCTGTCGAAGCCCCAGGCATCGAGCACGTATTTCAGGCGCGACTTCGCCCGGTTCGTCCGGTCGCCATGCTCGATGAAGACCCGGATCATGGCATCGGCCACGGGCGTGCAGTCCTCGGCCTTGCAGAACACCCCGGTCGGCCTTGCCAGATCACGGTGGCCGGAAATCCCGCCGATCACGATCCGCCACCAGATGCCGCAATCCATGCTCTTGTCACCCGCGCCCTTGCCATCAGCCACGCGCACGGCCTGAAAACCGATGTCGTTGGTTTCTTCCAGCGTGGGGATGACGCCCCCGCCATCGAAAGCCACATTGAACTTGCGCGGCAAACCATACAGCGTGCGCTCGTTCAGGATGTGGTGATGCCATTCGCGCGCCAGTGGCCGCGTGTCGGCCAGTTCCTGTGGATCGATGCCCGCCGTAGCCCCGCCGGTGACATTGCGGATGTTGTCAGCGCCCGAACCCCGCGAGCACAGCCCAAGATCCTGCACCGCTTCGAGCACGGCAATGGTCTTGTCCGCCGGAATGTCGCGAATTTGCAGGTTGGCCCGCGTGGTGACATGCGCGTAGGGGCCGGCATGGGCGTCGGCAATGTCAGCCATCCCCGCGAACTGATGCGCGGTGAGGATGCCATTGGGTATACGCAGGCGGCACATGTAGCTGTTCTGCGCCGGTGCGACATAGAACAGCCCGAAATAGCGCCAGCGGAAGTTGTCCTCTGGCTTGGGAAATTCGGCGCGCGCCGCCTGGCCCTTCAGCCGTGCATAGGCATCGAACGGATGTTCTGCACGCTTCCATTTCTCTTGGTCGGCGAGTTTGCCGCCCCTGGCCGTGGTCGCATCTTGCGCCTTCGCGTGGGGCGCGTCCGGGCCTGTCGGCTCTGGCGCAGGTTTGGCCGCGCCGCCTGCCAGCTTGCCAGCCTGGATGCCGGAGACGAACCCCTCCAGATAGCGCTTCTGGTCCGATGCGAAATCGCCGCTCATCTCAGGCTGCCTCATGCAGGGTGGCCGGTGACGCAGGCAAAGCAGCATCATTCATGGGCTGCGTGAAGGTGCGGCCATGCAGCAGGTCGCGGCGAAGGCTGGCAATGTCGGCGCCGCTGCGGATCAGGTCCAGATACCACAGCCCGTCCTCTGCTTCGCCCACCAGCACGCAGCCCACCAGCCGGTCATCCCGGAACACCAGCTTGCGGTACACACCCCGGTCGCGTTCTTCGAGCAGGGCGATGCTGGTGCCGTCCGCGCCCGTGACATCACCAGCAGAAAACACCGGCACGCCCGAAACCTTGAGGTTCGTCGCCAGCACCATGCCGCCAAATGATCCGGGCTTACCGCAGAGCGCCAGCGCCAGCGCTTCGGCCTGCGCATAGGCCGGCTCGACGAGGCCGTAAGCCACGCCGCGATGCTCGGCACATTCGCCGATGGCATGAAATCCCTGCACGCTGGCACCAAGCGCATCATCCACGAGGATGCCGCGATCGACGGCAAGCCCGGCGTCCCTCGCCAGTTGCGCATTTGGCTTGATGCCAACCGCGCAGATCACCAGATCAGCCTCCAGCGTGCTGCCATCGGCAAAGGCCAATCCATTGGCACAGGTTTCACCCGTGACAGCCACGGTCTGCCGTTCGAGCAGCACCTTGATACCCTTGCGCGTGATGGCGCGCTTGAGAATGGCGGCTGCCCTTGCATCGAGCTGGCGCTCCATCAGCCTGCCCATCACATGCACGAGCGTGACATCAGCTCCAAGCCGCGCCAAACCATAGGCAGCTTCGATGCCGAGCAGTCCGCCGCCGATGACGGCAATCTTTCGTCCTTGCCGGACCGCATCATCCATGGCCGCGACATCGCCAAGATCGCGGAAGGTCATCACGCCCGGCTTGTCGATGCCTGGGATGGGCAACCGGAAAGGGTCTGATCCGGTGGCGAACACACAATGATCGAACCCGATGCCGCGGCCCGACGCCATTGTCGCGGTTCTGGCTGCGACACTGACCTGCATGACCGCATCACCTGTGATCAGCGTGATGCCATTCTGCTCATACCAGCCCGTGCCGCGCAGCATGATGTCATCATGGCTAACCTCGCGGGCCAGCAACGCGGAGAGCAGCACCCGGTTGTAGCCCGGCTGCGGCTCTGCGCCCAGCACGGTGATGTCGAAACGTCTGCAATCGTGCCGCATCAGGGCTTCGAGCAGCCTGACACTCGCCATGCCGTTTCCGATGACGAGCAGCTTCTCGCGTGTTGGCTCTGGCATCGCCATCAGGCCGCGATCGAGGGCGCCTTGTGGCGCGCATAGAGAAATTCCAGCACGGCGGCGCGCGCATGGGTGTACGTGGCGTCCTCCACCAGGTCGAGCCGCTTGCGGGGCCGTTCCAGCTTCAGCTCCAGCACCTCGCCGATGGTTGCTGCCGGGCCGTTGGTCATCATCACGATGCGGTCGGACAGCAGCACGGCCTCGTCGACATCGTGGGTGATCATGATCATGGTGTTCTTCAGGCGGCTGTGGATGTCCATCACGGAGTCCTGCAGATGCGCGCGCGTCAGGGCGTCGAGCGCCCCGAAAGGTTCATCCAGAAGCAGGATTTTCGGCTCCATGGCGAGGCCGCGGGCGATGCCGACGCGCTGCTTCATCCCGCCCGAGATTTCGGATGGCCGCTTGTCGAGCGCATGGGTCATGTGGACAAGCGCCAGATTGTGCCGAATCCACTCATCGCGCTCGGCCTTGCTCTTTTTGCTTCCAAACACCTTGTTCACGGCCAGCGCGACATTTTCAT
This sequence comes from Allobosea sp., assembly GCA_031375605.1. Classification (GTDB taxonomy): domain Bacteria; phylum Pseudomonadota; class Alphaproteobacteria; order Rhizobiales; family Beijerinckiaceae; genus Allobosea. Next base: position 17,216 of record JANMIB010000497.1, read on the forward strand.
AGACCGTCAGCCAGGGCAGCAGGGAGTGGTTCTGGAACACCACGGCACGGTCGGGGCCGGGGCTGTTGACCTCCTGGTTCTCGAGCAGGACAGCTCCATGGCTTACCGGCGTCAGCCCCGCGATGATATTGAGCAAGGTGGATTTTCCGCAGCCCGAATGGCCGATGATCGCGACATACTCGCCATGGTGGATGCCCAGATTGATGTCGGACAGCACTTCGGTGTTGGCCGCGCCGCGCTGGAAGCTTTTGCCGATATGGTCGAGCTTCAGATAGGGCTGCTTTGTTGCCCTGCCCGCCATGTTCGTGTCGGTGGTGGTTTTGCTTGTCATGGCGCTGGTCCTTCTCAAGACGCTGCTGTGCCGCGGGTGACGATGTTGCCGAGCGCTGCCACGATCTTGTCGAGCACGAAGCCGACAAAGCCGATGTAGAGCAGCGCGACAACGATGTCGGACAGGCGCGAGGAGTTCCACGCATCCCAGATGAAAAAGCCGATGCCGACGCCGCCCGTGAGCATTTCGGCAGCCACGATCGCCAGCCATGACAGGCCGATGCCGATGCGCAGACCCGTGAAGATGTAAGGAGCAGCGGCCGGCAGCATCACCTTGAAGAAGAATTCAAGCGAGTTGAGGCGCAGCACCGCGGCCACATTCCGGTAATCTTGCGGGATGTTGCGGATGCCGACAGCCGTGTTGATGATCACGGGCCAGATCGCCGTGATGAAGATGACAAAGATCGCCGAAGGATTTGCATCACGGAAAGCGGCAAGGGAGATCGGCAGCCAAGCCAGTGGCGGCACGGTGCGCAGAACCTGAAACACCGGATCAAGCCCGCGCGTGGCCCAGATCGACTGGCCGATGAC
>JANMIB010000541.1:0-3825 GCA_031375605.1 Allobosea sp.
CGAGACTGTGGCCCTCTGGCCAACGCGATTGGCAATTGACGACAGCAATTCCAGCTCTGGCTCCGATTCGACATTGAAGCAGGAAATGCCTTCCTTCAGGGCCAGCGCCATTTCGCGCGCCGTCTTGCCGACACCGGAAAACACGATCTTGCGGGCAGGAACACCGGCGACGAGCGCCCGGCGCAGTTCGCCTTCCGAGACCACGTCCATGCCAGCACCCAGCCCCGCCATTGTCTTGATGACAGACTGGTTGGAGTTGGCCTTCATGGCATAGCAAACAAGCGTGTCGGCACCGGCGAACGCATCACGGAACACCCGGTAATGCCGGACCAGCGTTGCGGTGGAATAACAATAGAAGGGCGTGCCGACCTCGCGCGCAATGTCATGCAAAGCGACGTCTTCGGCGTGAAGAACGCCGGACTTGTACTGGAAGTGATGCATGTGGGGTGGCCTGATCAGAGCAGGGGATCAAGAATGAACGGCGTGGTTGGCGGCGGGGAGCGGCGTGCGCCCTGCCCCGTGGTGCGCAAACCCGCCGATCCTGCCGAGATTGTCTGCGGTCCGGTCTGAACAGAGGAGCTCTGGCTGATATCCTGCGCCTGCGGCATCACGGGTGTGTCCGGGCCGGCACCAGGTCTTGTAACCCGCTCGATCTCGGTTTCGCGCGCTGGCCTGAAGGCTGGCGACGCACCGAAACCGGACGCGCCGGTCTGGGAATCACTGGTCTGGGACGTACTGGTCTGGCGTGTCTGGCTGCGGGCATCTGAACCAGGTGGGGGTTCAAGTGCGCCACGCCGACCACAGCCTGACACGATCACGGCACAGGACAGACCAAGGAGAACAAGGCAGGCGATCTTCGACGGGCGCGTTGTCACGAGTTGCTTTCCAGAAAGGCGTCTCAACAAGGTTTGGCATCAAGGCCGAACAGAACCATGGTTGTCATAGGCGATGTTGTTGCCAATGTCAGCTTGGATCGCATGGTCTGCACTCAAGCGCGCTGCTTTGCCAGCTGGCGTTGCCAGCGCGCGGCCTGCGCCTTCACTTGCCGCGGCGCGGTGCCGCCATGGCTGGTGCGGCTTTTGACGGAGCGCACGACACCAAGCACACCGAAAACCTCCTCGGTGATCTTGGGCTCGACAGCCTGCATGTCGGCGAGGGTCAGCTTTTCCAGCCCGATCTGGCGCGCTGAGGCCAGGCCCACCAGCTTGCCGGTGACGTGGTGCGCGTCCCTGAACGGCATCTTGAGCACCCTGACCAGCCAGTCCGCCAGATCGGTGGCGGTGGCATAGCCAAGGCCCGCAGCCTTTTTCATGGTGCTGAGCTGTGGCTCCATGTCCCTCACCATGCCGCCAATGGCCGCGAGACAAAGCGAGAGAGTCTGCAGTGCATCGAAGACGCCCTCCTTGTCCTCCTGCATGTCTTTCGAGTATGTCAGGGGCAGCCCCTTCATCATCGTCAGCAGCGCCTGAAGCGCCCCGAACACCCGCCCGGCCTTGCCGCGCACCAGCTCCGCCGCATCGGGGTTGCGCTTTTGCGGCATGATCGAGGAACCCGTCGTGAAGCTGTCGGACAGCCTGATGAAGGCGAACTGGGGTGTGGTCCAGAGCACGATCTCCTCGGCAAAGCGCGACAGGTGCATCGCCGTGATGGCGGCAGCGGAAACCGCTTCCAGCGCAAAATCACGATCAGAAACCGAATCAAGCGAGTTCGCGGTCGGGCGGTCAAAACCGAGTGCCGCAGAGGTCTGGTGCCGGTCGATCGGAAACGATGTCCCGGCAAGGGCCGCAGCCCCGAGCGGGCACTCATTCATCCGTCTACGCGCATCGGCAAACCGCCCCCGGTCGCGCGACAGCATCTCGACATAGGCCAACAGGTGATGGCCGAAGGTCACGGGCTGGGCCGACTGCAGATGCGTGTAGCCCGGCATCACGGCACCCGCAAACGCTGCAGCCTTGTCGGCCAGCGCTGCCTGGACGTCTGCAATCTGCTCATCGATCAGGTCAACCGTATCACGCACCCACAGGCGCATGTCGGTCGCGACCTGGTCGTTGCGCGAGCGGGCTGTGTGAAGTCGGCCCGCGACGGGACCAATCAGCTCACGCAGGCGGCTCTCCACATTCATGTGAATGTCTTCGAGTGCACGCGAGAATGTGAAGCTCCCGGCTTCGATTTCAGCCTCGACCGCCTTGAGCCCGGCGCTGATTGCCGCCACATCAGCCTCGTTGAGGATGCCGGTCTTGCCCAGCATGGCAGCATGAGCCAAGGAGCCCCGAATGTCCTGACGCCAGAGTTTCTGATCGAAGCCGATGGAGGCATTGATTTCCTCCATGATCGCGTCAGGGCCTGTGGCAAAGCGCCCACCCCACATCCTGTTGCTCATGTCAAACCCTTCATCTGAAATCAGGCCGGATCATGACTGCCTTTTTCCGCAAACTGCTGCTGGCGAGATACGCATCCGGTCTCGCCATCGTGCTTGGCCTGGCAGTCATGTCTGGCCTTGTGTCGCTATACGTGACGAGTGACGCCGCCCGCAAGCCGGTGGGAACAGCGGCCTGCACACCAGCGCGCGATGTCGGCGCGGCCTTGATCAGGGCAGCGACGGGCGAAGTGGCGGCCTTCCAGGCGTTCAAGACACCGCGTCTGTTGCCAGAGCTGATCTTCAAGGGCTCTTCGGACGCCGTGCTTTCCCTTTCGCAATTCAAGGGCAAGACCGTGCTTCTCAATCTCTGGGCCACGTGGTGCGCGCCTTGCCGGAAGGAAATGCCTGCGCTCGATACCTTGCAGGCTGAGTTCGGCGGCCCTGACTTCGAGGTGGTCGCCATCAACATCGATACACGCAACCTTGAAAAGCCGCGCACCTGGCTTGCCGAGAACAACATCACCCGTCTCGCCTATTACGCTGACCCGGAGGCCAAGGTTTTCCAGGAACTCAAGCGTGTCGGCCAGGCCATCGGGATGCCGACAACACTGCTGATCGATGCGAAAGGCTGCCAGCTTGGCGTGCTGCATGGTCCGGCCGAATGGGCCAGCGACGATGCGAAACGCCTGATCAGGATGGCACTCGCCCGCTGATCCGGTGTCGTTTCTTTCAACGACCTGACGCGCGCGAGATGCGCCATGTCAGCAAGGGAGCAGCACTGCGCACCTGGTGGGCTGATAACCGGCGCCGTGCGCCATCAGGCTGCATTTCCTCGAGATGCACGAAGCCCATGAGATGCAGCGCAGCTGCCGCATCACGGGCCGCAAAGGCGCGTGGCACGATATCAAGGGAACCGGCGGAACCGACTGCATCAAGCAGGGCGGCGGTTTCGGCCTGTCTTGTGGTACACGGACGCGCAAACGGAACAACAGACGCAAACGACGCAACAACATCAGACATGAATGACCTCGGGCTCAGGCCTGCCGAATCACCCGGTGGCCGAACACGATTGTCGATTCTGCTGGTTTCGCGGGTTCTAACTGCTGGCCGGAGAGACTGTCCCGTAACGGGCCATCTTGTGTTGGCTCAGGACTTGTGTTGGCTCAGGACTTGCCAAGTTTCGGCAACAGCCTGCCGGTGCGGTCCATGTAGGCCTGATACTCGGCCCCGAAGCCATCCAGCATCAAACGCTCTTCATGCCCGACCCTGAGGGCATAGAGGGTTCCAAAGCCCAGCAGCCCCGCAAAACCGGCCACCCAGTTGGGCAGCAAAAGCGCCTGTGCCAGCGCCATGAGCCAGAAAGCCGTGTACATCGGATGGCGGATGCGCGCATAAATTCCATCCGTGATCAGCTTGTGATCTTCCTTCAGCTGAAGGCTGACAGACCAGTTGCGGCCCAGAGCCTT
>JANMIB010000011.1:0-13563 GCA_031375605.1 Allobosea sp.
GGCCTCAGACAGGTTTCACCGGGGCATAAAGGATGAAGTCTGACATGCCCGATCTGCTGCTCGAACTGTTTTCCGAGGAACCCGCGCTCCACCAGCGCGTCGGTCACGAGCTTTTGCAGATCCTCAGCCGCCTTGCGCTGCATGCGGGCGGGGATTTCCTCGGAAAACAGTTCGAGCAGCAGATCGGGCATGTCAGACTTCATCCTTTATGCCCCGGTGAAACCTGTCTGAGGCCGAAAGGCAAGACCCGAAAATGCGACGGGATCACTTTGTGACAGGCTCGGTCCCGCACCACTCGGCCACGAACAGGGCCATGGCCGTGGTGATGCGCTTCAACGACGCGACACTCACCGCTTCGTCAAAGGCATGGATGTTCTTCGAGAACGGGCCATAGCAGAGCGCCGGGATGCGGTTGTAGAGCGCATAGACGCGGGTATCGAGATAACCCGCCGTCATGAAGGTCTTGAGCGCCTCCCCCGTCGCGGCCAGGTGCGCGCGGCCCAGCACGGCCTCGGCCTCCGTGCCCGGTTCCAGCACATAGCCCTCCGCCATAAAGCCGTTGAAGCTCACACGCGGCGGGTTGTTGGCAAGGTAGCGGTCGCCCCGCGCAAAGGCGCTGATCCAGCTTTCGACCTCGCGCGCCGCATCCTGCGCCAAGGTGCCGGGATAGAGCGCGAACCGGCACTGCACCTTGCACCAGCACGGCACGGACGAGCCCCAATCGCCGCCCTCGATCTTGCCAATGTTGAGGTTGATCGGGTGGGCATTGTCCTCGAAATGCTCGCGGCCCGCCTTGCGGGCGTTGAGGTCCGCCTCCAGCCTGCGAAGATCGGCGATCACGCGATAGGCCGCATCGATGGCATTCGCCCCGTTGCCCATCTCGCGGACATGGGCGGGTTCGCCGCGCACCTCGATCTCGAACCAGAGCACGCCAACATTGGCCCGCACGAGCTTCTCGTCCTCAGGCTCGGGGATGAGCACCGCATCCGCCGTGTAGCCGCGCAGATGGGTCATCAGCGCGCCGTTCCCGGTGGATTCCTCCTCCACGACCGATTGCAGATACACCGTCGCCGCGGGTTGCAGGCCGATGTTGCGCAAGGCGTCGAGGCAGGCAAAATTGGCCGCGTGGCCTGCCTTCATGTCCGCGCCGCCACGCCCGTAAAGCCAGTCTCCCACGATGGTTCCATCATGAGGCGGATGGGTCCACATGTCGGCAGGCCCGGTGGGCACCACATCGACATGGCCCTGCAGGATCAGCGAGCGGCCAACCTCGCCCTGCGGGCGGTGGATGCCGACAAGAATCGGTGCGTTCGAGTGTTCGGGCGAGATCGGCGCGCCACCCGGATGGCGCGCAATGGCGTCAGCGTCCATGGCGAAACGGTCGATCACCATCCCTCGCGCGCGCATCTCGCGGAAGATGAAATCCTGGATGGCATGCTCGGCCCCGCGCTGGGAGGGAAAGCACATCAAGGTTTGGGTCAGCGCAAGCTGCGCCTCGAAGCCCTCTTCGACTGAGGCCTTGATGCGCGCGGCAAGGGCAGGATCGAGCATTGTCATGATGGTCCATGTCCAAAGAAACGGCGGCCTGGAACGGCGGCAAAGAGCTGGCGCGTGTAGGCATGCTGCGGGTTGGCGAACAGGGCTGCGGTTTCGCCGATCTCGACGATCTGGCCCTTCTGCATCACGGCGACACGGTGGCACAGTTGCGCCGCCACGCGAAGGTCATGGGTGACGAACAGGATGGCAAGGCCAAGCCGGCCCTGCAATTCGCGGATCAGGTCAAGGATCTGGGCCTGGACCGAGACATCGAGCGCTGACACCGGCTCATCGGCGATCAGCACATCGGGTTCGAGCGCCAGGGCGCGGGCGATGCCGATGCGCTGGCGCTGGCCACCGGAAAACTCGTGGGGATAGCGGTCTATGGCCTGCGGCGGCAGCCCGACGCGGTCCAGCAGCACGCGTGCCCGGTCCAGCGCCTGCGCTTTTGCCTCGCCATGCGCCATCGGACCCTGCGCGATGATGCGCCCCACGGTGTGCCTCGGGTTGAGCGAGGCGAACGGATCCTGAAACACCATCTGGATGCGCTTGCGGTGCTGGCGAAGGGCGCGGGCATCCAGCCCGCTGATCATGAGATCACCGATCCGGATCGTGCCTGCATCCGGCTCGATCAACCGGAGGCAGCACCGCGCTACGGTCGATTTGCCAGAGCCTGACTCCCCCACCAACCCAAGCGTTTCGCCAGGGCGAATGGCGAACCCGACCTGGCGCGCGGCGGCCACCTCACGCACTGCGCCAAACCAGCCGACACGCTTGCGATAGACCTTGTCGAGCCCGCTGACCGTGAGCGCGGGGGGTGCCTCAGCCATGGCGGCATGCGCGGGGGGTGCGAGCGACGGCACGGCGGCCAGCAGGCGCTGCGTGTAGGCATGCTGCGGATCACCCAGCACATCCGCAGCAAGACCCTGTTCGACACAGATGCCATCCTGCATCACCACGATGCGGTCCGCAATGTCTGCCACCACGCCAAAATCGTGGGTGATGAACATCACGGCGGTGCCATGCTTCTTGCGAAGCCGGTCGATCAGCGACAGGATTTGCGCCTGCGTGGTGACATCGAGCGCCGTCGTCGGCTCGTCGGCAATCAACAGCTTCGGTTCAAGCGCAAGCGCAATGGCGATCATCACACGCTGGCGCTGCCCGCCCGACAGCTCGTGCGGGTAGGCGCGGGCGATCTGCGCCGGGTCCGGAAGGCCCACTTCATCCAGCAGGGCCGCCACGCGTGCCTCGCGCTCAGGTGCACTCAGCACGCCATGCGCCTCGAATGTTTCGGCGATCTGCCTGCCGATGCGCATGACCGGGTTGAGCGAGGTCATCGGTTCCTGGAAGATCATGCCGATCTGGCGCCCGCGCACCAACATCATGGCATCGGGCGAAAGATCGATGAGATCGCGCCCCTCCAGCTTGATGGTGCCACCAGCCGGACGCACGGCAGCGGGCAAAAGCCCCATCACCGCATGCGCGCACATGGACTTGCCGGAGCCTGACTCGCCGACGATGCACAATGTCTCGCCCGCCCTGATGGCAAGGCTCAGGCCGTTGACGGCATGGGCGCGGTCCGCACCTTTCGGCAGCGACAAGGTCAGGTTGTCGATGGCCAGAACAGTATCGGGTGTGAGTGTCGTTTCCTGCATCAGTTGCGCCCGCCCGACAGGCGCGGGTTGAGCGCATCGTTCAGGCCTTCGCCGACAAGATTGAGAGCCAGAACGGTCAGGAAGATCGCAAAACCCGGAAAGAAGCTGACCCACCAGGCATCGATCAGCCGGGTGCGGCCTGCGCCCACCATGTAGCCCCAGGTCATCATGTTGGGATCACCCAACCCCAGGAACGAGAGCGCGGATTCCAGCAGGATCGCGCTCGCCACCATCAGCGAACCCATGACGATGATGGGCGCGACCGCGTTCGGCAGCACCTGGCTGAAGATGATGCGCGGTGTCGACTGGCCAAGTGTCACCGCAGCCTGCACATATTCACGCGTGCGAAGCGACATGACCTCGCCGCGCACGAGGCGCGCCACAGGCGGCCAGGACACGACGCCGATGGCCATCACGATGGAGGTCAGCGACGGCTGCAGGATCGCCACGATGACGATGGCCAGCGCAAAGCTCGGAATTGTCTGGAAAAACTCGGTGAACCGCATGGCGGCATCATCGATCCAGCCCCCGAAATAGCCCGCCAATGCCCCGAGCGGCACGCCGATGAGCAGGGCAACGCTGGTCGAGACGAGGCCTATCAGCAAGGACACCCGCGCCCCATGCGCCAGGCCAGCCGCAATGTCGCGCCCAAGTGTGTCGGTGCCGAGCGGAAAACGCTCCATCACGAAGGGCGCAAGGAACGGCCTGCCCACCATGCGCCACGGGGATGTGGGATAAACCCATGGCCCTGCCACGGCGATGACCAGGATCAGCAGCAGCACCACCAGCCCGACAAGCGCGCCCCTGTTGGCGGCAAAGCGTTGGAAAGCGTTCTTGCGAGCACTGCTCATGATGCCGCCTCGATGCGCGGATCGACAGCGCGGTAGATGATGTCGGTCAACAGGTTCAGCGCAACCACCATGGCGGACGACACGAAGAACACCCCGAGCAGGAGCGCATAATCGCGCTGCGCCAGCGCCTCGAACATCAGACGCCCGATGCCCGGCCAGGCAAAGACGGTTTCGGTCAGAACCGCCCCGCCGACCAGTTGCCCGGCCTGCAGCCCTGCCAGCGTCACCACCGGCAGCAGCGCGTTGCGCGCCACGTGGCGGCGCGTGATGATGCCCTCTGACAGGCCCTTGGCGCGCGCCGTCTTGACAAAGTCAGCCCCCGCAACCTCCAGCATCGAAGCCCGCATCATGCGCGCATACAGCGCCATGAAGAACAGCCCCAGCGTGAGCGCAGGCAAGATCAGGTGATGGCCGATGTCGAGGGCGCGGCGAAAGCCGGTATAGCCCGCGCCGATGGTCTCGTAACCGATGTTGGGCACCCAGCCGAGCTTGAGCGCGAACACGATCTGGGCCAGCAGCGCCACCCAGAACAGCGGCGTCGCATAGAACACCAGCGCGGCCAGCGTGATCGCACTGTCCGAAAGCTTGCCGACCCGGCGTGCCGCCAGGATGCCGAGCACCATGCCGAGGGCAAGTGAAAACACGAAGGCTGTGCCCGTGAGCAGCAAGGTGGCGGGAAGGCGGGCCATGATCAACCCCAGCACCGGCTGCTGCTGCCGGTAGCTGAAGCCCAGATCGAGCACGAGATAGCCCTTCAGATAGAGCCAGAGCTGTTCGATGAACGGTTTGTCGAGCCCGAAGCGCTGGCGCAACTGCTCCAGGAAAACGGCATCCGCCGCGCCCGCCTCCCCCGCCATGACCATGGCAGGATCACCGGGAGCTGCACGGATCAGCAGGAAATTCAGGATCGCGATGGCGAGGAGGACAAGGAGCCCCTTGGCGATGCGGCCCGCAAGAAAATTGACGAAGGGCATCACGCGTTCACAATGATACTTGCATCAGCACACCATCCGACACGGCGAGGCAAGGCCAAAGCAATCCAGCCGCGCAGGCGACAAGAGCTGGATTGCTTCGCTGCGTTCGCAATGACGGTGTTGGCATCAGAACAACCCTGTCGCCCCTCAATCCTTCCAAGCATCGCGAAAGCCGTCATTGACGCCGATGGCGGTGTTGACGAGATTCTTGACGCTGCAGCGATGGATTGTCGGGAAATCCATTTCCAGCAGCCACAGGACCGGCAGTTCCTCCGCCAGCAGCTTCTGCACCTCGGTGTAGAGCACCTGACGCGCCTGGTCGGAGGGCGCGATCGCGGCCTGCGCGAAGATGCGGTCAACCTCGGGGTTTGCATAGCCGCCGACATTGCCGAACGGGTTTCCCTTGACGATGTTGGTGGAGACATACGAGCGCGCGACGCCCGTGGCCGGATCACCGAACTGGTAGAGGAAGTTGAAGGTCAGATCGAACTCGAAATTGCCGGTGCGCGCTGTCCAACCCGCCACGTCGGTGGTCTCGATCACGACATTGACGCCAGCGTCGGTAAGGCCCTGTTTCACGGCCTCTCCCATGCGCGTCCACATTTCGCCATAGGGCAGGCCAAGCAGCTTGATCGGCTCGCCCTTGTAGCCTGAAGCGCGGATCAGTTCCTTGGCACGCGCAAGGTTGAAGGCATATGTCTTGACGTTCGGATCATAAAAGCGGGTTTTCGACGAGATCGGACCGGTCGGCATCCTGCCCAGCCCGCCGAACACCACCTCCTTGAGCGTCTCGCGATCCAGAGCGTGCATCAGGCCCTGGCGAAACTCCTTGTTTCCAAGAATACCGTTGCGGTGATTGACCGAAATCCACGCATGGGGCGCAAACAACTCCCAGCCCTTGGTGCTGACGCATGTGTTGGGCAATTTCGACAGCCGCGCGACATCATAGACATCGACCGAACCGCCCGTCAGCACATCGATCTTGCCGGTCTCATAGGCAACGGCGCGTGCGGCGGCGTCGGGGATGATCTGCCAGTAGATCTCGTCAAGGTTGGGCTTGTCCTTGATCCAGTAATCCTCGTTGCGGACAAGGTGGATGAACGAGCCCTTGCGCCACTCCTTGAGCTTGTAAGGCCCGGTGCCGATGGGCGTGTTGTTGGCCGGATTGGCCCTGTAATCCGTGCCTTCATACAGATGGCGCGGGATCATCGGTGTCGATGACACCTCCATTGCCAGCAGGATCGGCCCGAATGGCTGCTTCAAGGTCAGGCGCACCGTGAGATCGTCGATCTTCTCGATCTTCTCGACCTGGGCATTGACCACCGGGCGCCAGCGCGGATGCACCTCGCGCAGGAACTTGTCGAGGGTGAACACCACGTCATCGGCGCTGAAGGGCTTGCCGTCATGCCACTTCACATTCTCCTGCAAGCGAAATGTGTAGGTCTTGGCATCGGCTGAAATCTCCCAGCTTTTGGCAAGGGAGGGCTTTGGGTTGAGCTTCTCGTCGAAGCGCAGGAGCGATTCGTAAATGTTGCCGCCAACCATCAGGGTTGGCCCGTTCTGGTTGAGGCCCTGCATCAGCATCGGCGGCTCGGGCTGCAGGACGGCATGAACGGTGCCGCCCTTCCTGGGGGTCTGGGCCAGCGCAAAAGGCGAGAAGGCCACGGCTGTTGTCAGTGCGGCGGCAAATGCCAGGCATGTGGATGTGAAGCGCATGAAAATCCCCCTGTGATCCAGCCATACCGGCGTTGTGCATCAAGCCTACAGGAAACGTCGGCAAAGGCCATGGTGTCAAGACAGCCAGATCTGGCGATGCCATCTATCTGCAGCGGGCTTTCAACTCGCATCGGCTGAGGCAATAATCGGCCATGACGATTCACCGCCAGCAGATCGAACAGCATTTTGACGTGATCATCGTAGGCGGCGGTTCGGCCGGCTGCGTGCTGGCGTCGAGATTGTCCGAGGATGCCCGGCGTCAGGTTCTCCTGATCGAGGCCGGACGCGACATCGCCGAGGGCGCGGTCCCGCCACAGGTGTCCTCGCCTTATGCGGGGTTGGCCTATTTCGATCCTTCGCTGACCTACACCAACCTTACCGTCCGCATGGGCGGCACACGGTCAAACGCGCCCGACCAACGCGCTGCAGTACCCTATGCGCAAGGCCGCGCACTTGGCGGCGGATCTGTCGTCAATGGCATCGGCGCCAATCGCGGCGCGCCAGCTGACTATGACGAGTGGGAGGACATGGGCGCCGCAGGCTGGAACTGGGCTTCAGTCCTGCCCTACTTCCGCAAGCTCGAACGGCATCTGGATGTATCCGCCGCCCATGACACCGAGGGGCGTCATGGCCATCAAGGGCCACTGCCGATCAGGGCGGTGCCAACAGCTTGGAGGTCGGATTTCGTCAATGCCGCTGTTTCCGTGCTCGCTGCACGTGGACATGCCGAAGGGGCTGACCAGAACGGGGCATGGCAGGACGGCGTGTTCGCCCAGGCAGTCAATCTTGACGAGAGCTTCCGGCGCATCCCGGCCTCGGTCGCATGGTTGACGCGCGAGGTTCGCGCAAGGCCAAATCTCACCGTCATGACCGGCGTCAGCGTCCACCGGCTGATCTGCGATGGTGGCCAGGTGAGCGGTGTCGTGCTCGATGGCGGTGACCGCAAGGTCAGTCTTGCCGCCCGCGAGGTCATCGTGTCGGCGGGCGCGCTGCAAACCCCGGCGCTCCTGATGCGCAGCGGCATCGGCCCGGCAGCGCATCTTCAGGATCGCGGCATCACCGTGCACCACCATCTTGGCGGTGTGGGCTTGAACCTGATGGAGCATCCTTATGCCGGCATCTCGATGTATCTGCCTCGCGCCAGCAGGATGGCCAGCGAGCGGCATCACCATATTCCGGCGCTCTGGCGCTTTTCATCAGCGCTTGAGGGCTGCCCGCAAGGCGACATGCATCTTGGCCTGATGGGCCGCGCGGCCTGGCACGGTATCGGGCGGCGCATGGGCGCGCTGGCGTTCTGGGTCAACAAGAGCTTCAGCCGCGGCCATGTCGCCCTCGCGGCAAATGTGGATGATCCGCCCGACATCGACATGCGCCTGTTGTCTGACGAGCGCGACCGGGTCCGGCTCAGGCAAGCTTTCCTGCTGATCGCAGGCATTGCCACCGACGTCGCCAGGACCGGAGCCTGCGGGCCGCCTCAGCCGGCACGCCTCTCGGAACGGGCGCGCAAATACGGACCCGTGACCAGCTACAACCGCCTGGCAACGGGCCTTGGCGGGCTGATGGTGGATGCAAGCGGGCCTTTTGCCGCCCACACGATGCGGGTTCTGACACAGCAAGGGCCGAGCCTGGCTGATCTTGTCAATGACCACCACGCGCTCGATGACTATCTCGACCAATCTGTCACAGGTGTCTGGCATGCCTCAGGCACGTGCAGGATGGGCCGCGGCGATGATCCGCTGGCCGTGGCTGATCACGCGGGCAAGGTGCACGGCATGGCGGGCTTGCGCATCTGCGATGCCTCGCTGTTCCCGACGATCCCGTGTGCAAACCTGAACATCCCCGTGCTGATGACAGCCGAGCGCATCTCGGACCTGATCAAGGCAGGTTCATGATGGTGGATGCAACCTGATCAGGCCGCCATCCGCGCCCTGAGACCGTGCAATCCTCTGATCAGGCCGCCATCTGCGCCCTGAGATCGTGCAATCCTTTGATCAGGCCGCCATCTGCGCCCTGATCTTGCCCCGCAGATCGTCGATCAGCAACGGTTTGCCGTCGCGCTCGACATACCAGAAGCTCCAGCCGTTGCAGGCTGGCAGCCCTTGCGCCAAGGCACCGATCTTGTGGATCGAGCCAACCGCCGGGCCGAGCGCCAAGGTGCCATCGGCCCGCACCACCGCCGTGAAGCGCTTGCGGTCATCGGTGATGGTCTCACCGGCTTTCACCAGGCCAGCCTCGATCAGCGTCAGGAACGGCACACGCACCTCGGTGCGCTTGGATGGCGCGGTGGCAAACGCTTCCGGCGGCAGCGGTGTCACGGCTGCAATGCGCGCGGCCGCACCCGCGATGTAGCCCGCATCGCGCTCGATGCCAATGAAATGGCGGCCCAGCGCCTTGGCAACCGCGCCGGTCGTGCCTGTTCCGAAAAACGGATCAAGCACGATGTCGCCGGGATTGGTGGATGACAGAAGGATGCGCGCCAGCAAGGCCTCGGGCTTCTGGGTCGGATGCAGCTTGACGCCGTTCGCATCCTTCAACCGCTCATCGCCGGTGCAGAGCGGGAAATGCCAGTCCGAACGAACCTGCGTATCCTCGTTGCCGCCCTTCAGCGCCTCGTAGTGGAAGGTGTATTTCGACTTCTGCCCGCGCGCCGCCCAGAGCAGCGTTTCATGCGCATTGGTGAAGCGGCGGCCCCTGAAATTCGGCATCGGATTGGCTTTCCGCCAGACAATGTCATTCAGCATCCAGAAGCCCGTGTCCTGCAGGATCGTGCCGACACGGAAGATGTTGTGGTACGAGCCGATGACCCAGAGCGCGCCATCGGGTTTCAGCACGCGTCGGCAGGCCAGAAGCCATGCCCGCGTGAAGGCGTCATAATCTGCGAACGAGGCGAACTTGTCCCAGTCATCATCGACAGCATCGACAAGGCTGTCATCGGGACGGCGCAGGTCGCCGCCCAACTGGAGATTATAGGGAGGGTCTGCAAACACCAGGTCGACCGACGCAGGCGGCAGTTTTTCAAGCTCGGCGATGCAATCGCCAGCCAGAATCTGATTGATCGGCGGACTTAACAGTCCGATCCGAGACGCCGACGCTGCTTGTCCGGTACGCAATACCCCAATCCGGACAGAAGCGTCGGCCGCCCCGGTACGCGAAGTACCCATGGTGCTGCACCGGTTACGCAACTCAACAGCCGTGAAGATGCGCCAACAGGGTAAAAGCCCCGTGCAGGTGCACACAAAAGTTGCGTATCGTTTTGGGGCTGCAGATTTTGCCGGGTGCTGGTGGCTTCGACTTCGCAGCGGCCAGAACAGCTTTGCACATTTCCGGAGCCATGGACCCTCGGGCTTGATCCGAGGGGGAATGGAATCCGGAATCCAGACAATGTGTTGCGCGAAGCGCGCATGATGCGTTCGCTGCGCTCACAGGACAATGTCTGGCTTCCGGGTTCCGATCCGCTGGCGCTGCTCGGCCCCGGAAACGCGCGGGAAAACGTCTCAACCGCTTGTCAGATCAGGACGAACTGCGCATCCAGCGACCCTTGATGGGTGCAAAGCTGAAACGGTGGTGATCGCACGGGCCATGTTCGGCGATGGCGTCGCGATGGACCTGTGTTGCGTAGCCGACATGCCTGTCAAAGCCATAAGCCGGAAATGCATCATGCAGCCGCATCATCAGCGCGTCGCGCACGACCTTGGCAATGATCGAGGCTGCAGCGATGGCAGGCTCGCTTCCATCCCCACGGATGATGGCACGGCAGGGCATGGACACCCGGATCGTGTCACGGCCATCCACCAGCACCAGCGCTGGCTCGTGGCTCAATCCAGCCACGGCGCGGGTCATGGCAGACAACGTGGCAGTGCGGATGTTCGCGGCATCGATGGCAGCGGCTCCCGCAGAAGCAAGGCTCACGCTGACAGCCCGCTTGAAAATATCGACCGCGATCTGCTCGCGCCGCACAGCCGTGAGGGTTTTGGAATCGGCGAGGCCCTCGGGCAGATCGGACGGATCGAGGATCACGGCAGCCGTGACAACCGGTCCGGCCAGTGGGCCCCTGCCGACCTCGTCAACCCCGGCAACCAGATGCGCGGGCGAGATCATTTTCTGTGTGGGAGCGTGTAACGACATGGATTGATGATCGGCCAGAGCCGCCATGTACGGTCAAGCGAAAACGGCTCCCAAGTTGCAGAACACAGTGCCTCACAGCAAAGACAACTGCTCGGGGCCCCCGGTCGGGCGATGAAACAGATCAGTGCGAAGCTTCTGCCGCGAGCGGTTGAAACCGCTGCGTTCAGCCGCAAGCTCAAACCGGCGGCCTATCATCCAGGCATAGGGGCCGGAGCCGACCTGCCGTTGGCCCCAGGCCGAGTCATACTCCTTGCCGCCGCGCGTGGACTGGACCAGCGACATGACGTGTCTCAGCTTGTCTGGATAATGGGTCAGCAACCAGTCCCTGACCAGATCCTTGACCTCCAATGGCAACCTCAGCAGCACGTATCCTGCCTCGCGCGCGCCATTGGCGTAAGCAGCGTCCAGAATACGCTCGATCTCGGCATCGTTGACCGCCGGGATGATGGGCGCGACCAGGACTGTCACGGGAATACCCGCATCGGTCAGGCGGCGGATGGTTTCCAGCCGCTTGGCCGGGCTTGCAGCCCTTGGCTCCATGGTGCGGGCCAGCTTCGGATCAAGCGTCGTGACCGAGATGGCGACCTTGGCCAGACCCTTGGCTGCCATTGGCGCCAGGATGTCGATGTCGCGCTGGACCAGCGCCGACTTCGTGACAATTCCAACCGGGTGATCGAACCGGGCCAGCACCTCAAGGATGCCGCGCATGATCCTGAGCTTCTTCTCGATGGGCTGGTAGGCATCGGTGTTGGTGCCGATCGCCATGGTGCGGGGCGTGTAGCCTTGCGCCGACAATTCGCGCACCAGCAAGGCGGGCGCATCGGGCTTTGCCGTCAGCTTGCTCTCGAAATCAACCCCCGGCGACAGTCCGAGATAGGCGTGGCTCGGGCGGGCAAAACAATAGACGCAGCCATGCTCGCAGCCGCGATACGGATTGATCGAGCGATCAAAGGAAATGTCGGGCGAATCGTTGCGGGTGATGATCGTGCGCGGCTTCTCGACGGCGATCTCGGTCCGGAAGGCCGGCAGATCCCCGAGCGAACCCCAGCCATCGTCTTCCTCGACGCGGGATACACCCTCAAAACGGGCATCCGGATTGATGGTGGCACCACGCCCGCGTAGTCGCTCCGGAGCAGGCCTGCGCTCCGGATCGAGCCTGTGCCCTGCAACGGCCAAGGGGTCACGCGCCATCAGACGCAGGGAGACTTTGACAGCGGCATCATCATGACGCCGCTGCAGGGGGCGAGAAGCCTTGATCATGGGCAAGTCTTTCGTTTGTTCATGCTTTGATCTGTAAACAAATCATGAACATTGTCAACATGCGCCGTGCGTGCCACCTGCCTGGCGCGGACAGCCGACGCGGGCCTTGCGCACGTTTTGGGGCCAGCTAAAAGCAGGGAATGTTGACCGCACTGGTTCAAGCACATTCAACGCCGGGCGCGCTGGCGGCCACCTTGTCGGCGCTGGTTCCGGCCGTCGCCGAAGGGCTGATCAGCCACGCCGTCGTCATGCTGGCCGGCGCCAGCCCCGACAGCGAGCGGATAGCAGACGCCATGGGGGCAACCATCATCCGGACAACAGATGACAGCACGCGCGACCAGCACTGGCGAGATGCGGCACAGATGGCACGCGGCGACTGGGTCTTGCTGCTGGAAGCCGGCGAAACACCGGGTCATGGCTGGATCAGCTGCATCGAGCAGCATCTGATGATGCAGACATCGGCCAGCAGCCGCGCCGCAATTTTGCCGCTGGCTGGGGGCGCAAGCCGTTTGATCGAGCGCATCAGGCTGCTGTTTGGAGCCCGGCATCTCACAAGCGGGATGGTGGCACCGCGCCGCCAGATCATGGCTGGCCTGCCACCAGGCAAGCTGGTGCGGCTCGCGGTTCCGCGCCATCGGCTCCCGTCATGAGGCCATCGGCACACCGGCCAGAAGAGTGATCAGGGAGGATTGATCAAGCCTTGGCCGATCCGCGCCTCAGATGCTCGTCAAGGCGCGGCATGATCTCGACGAAATTGCAGGGCCGGTGCCTGAAGTCGAGCTGAAGCGATAAGATGCCATCCCAGGCATCCTTGCAGGCACCGGGCGAGCCCGGCACGCAGAACACATAGGTCGTGCCGATCAACCCGGCCGTGGCACGCGACTGGATGGTCGAGGTGCCGATCTTGGCGGATGAAATCTGGTGGAACATCCACGAGAAACCGTCCATGCGCTTGTCGAACAGCGGCTCGAGCGCCTCTGGCGTGACATCACGGCCCGTTAAGCCTGTGCCGCCCGTGGTGATCACGACATCGACGCTGCCGTCTGCAACCCAGCTCCTGACCTGCGCCTGGATCATGGCCACTTCATCGGGCACGATGGCACGGTGCGCAAGCGTGTGGCCGCTGCCGAAAATGCGCTCGGCAAGCGTGTCGCCGGAGCGGTCATCGGCGGCGGTGCGCGTGTCGGAGA
This sequence comes from Allobosea sp., assembly GCA_031375605.1. GTDB lineage: Bacteria > Pseudomonadota > Alphaproteobacteria > Rhizobiales > Beijerinckiaceae > Allobosea. Next base: position 13,308 of record JANMIB010000011.1, read on the forward strand.
CCGTGAGGACCGCGATGCCGACCGGGATGAAAGAGCGCGTTTCATCGATCCGTGACAAGGTGTCGGCCTCCTAGAGGGTGCGCGTCGAGAACGTGTCGCAGGATTTGAGGCTGCCACTCTTGAACCCTGCCATGAACCAGCGCGTGCGTTGCTCGGCCGAACCATGGGTGAAGCTGTCCGGCACGGCATAGCCCTGTCCGGCCTTCTGCAGCCTGTCATCGCCGATGGCGGTCGCCGTGCTCATGGCCTCCTCGAT
>JANMIB010000197.1:0-12530 GCA_031375605.1 Allobosea sp.
GGGCGGCTGGCGGACGGGGTCGACGCCGTGCGCAAGGCCGCGCGTGAGGAAATCAAGGCGGGTGCGGATTTCATCAAGATCATGGCCAATGGCGGTGTTGCCTCGCCCACCGACCCCATCGCCTTTCTCGGCTACAGCCGCGACGAGATCAGGGCCATCGTCGAGGAAGCGGAGAATTCCAAGACCTACGTGTCGGCCCATCTTTACACCGACGAGGCCATTCGCCGGGCGGTGGAATGTGGTGTCATGTCGGTCGAGCACGCCAATCTGATCGAGCCGGAAACAGCCGCCCTGATGCAAAAGAAGGGCGCGTTCGCGGTTCCGACCGTGGTTGTCTATGAGGCACTGGCGAATGAGGGAGCGAGCCTTGGCTTGCCGCCTGATTCCGTTGCCAAGATCGACACCGTCCGCAAGGGCGGCATGCGCTCGCTGGAAGTGCTCGCCAAGGCCGGGGTCATGATGGGCTACGGCTCAGACCTGATCGGCATGGCGATGCACCGCCACCAGTCCGACGAGTTTGTCATCCGCGGCAAGGTTCTGCCCGCTCATGATGTGATCCGCACAGCTACGCTCAATGCCGCGAAGATCTGCCAGATGGAGGGCCGCCTCGGCGTCATCGCGGGTGGTGCCTATGCCGACATGATCGTGGTGGATGGCGATCCGCTGAAAGACCTCTCACTGCTCACGGGCCAGGGCAAACACATGCCGATGATCATGCAGGCTGGCCTGATGATCAGGAACAGGCTGCGCTGACCATGCAGGGCCAGATAGCCCCCATCCACCCGGCACCCATCCTTGATGTCCGCGACGTGCACCTCGCCTTCAGTGGCCTCAAGGCGCTCGACGGCGCGACATTCGGCATCATGCCGGGCAAACTCACGGCGTTGGTCGGTCCCAACGGCGCAGGCAAAACAACCTTGTTCAATGTGATGTCAGGGCTGCTGAGGCCGGATTCAGGCGAAATCCTGCTCCGTGGGCGCAACATGGCTGGCTTGTCCCCGGACCAGATCAGCATGAGCCGCATGGTGCGCACCTTCCAGATCGCGCGCGGGCTGCCGAAGATGACGGTGTTCGAGCATCTGATGCTTTATGGCCGCGAACAGCCAGGTGAGAACCTCTGGCAGGTCGTTGCCAACCTCGCTGCGGTCAGGCGGCGCGAGGCGGAGCTGGCCGAACAGGCCCTTTCCGTCGTGCTTCGCCTCAGATTGATGCCGGTGATCGACCATCTCGTGACAACTCTGTCCGGCGGGCAGAAGAAGCTTCTCGAGATCGGTCGGGCCTTGATGGCAGAACCCGACGTGATCCTGTTCGATGAGCCGGCAGCAGGGGTGAACCCGACCCTCACCGAGGAAATCGGCGACAAGCTGATGGACATTGTCCGCGAAGGCCGGACCGTGGTGCTGATTGAGCACGACATGGCACTGGTGGAGCGGGTGGCAGACCATGTGATCGTGCTGGCCCTTGGCCGCACGCTCGCCGAGGGCAGTTTCGCCGCCATCCGCGACAGCGATGCCGTGCAGCGGGCCTATCTGGGAGCGCGCGCCGCATGAGCCTGTTCGAGATCACAGGCTTGCACGGCGGCTATGCCAGCGCCGACCACATCGTCAAGGGAGTGTCTCTGGAGGCCGAGGCGCACGAGATTGTTGCCATCATCGGCCCCAACGGCGCTGGCAAATCAACCGCACTCAAGCTGGCGGCAGGCCTGCTTGTCATGGGCGGCGGCACCATCCACATTGCAGGCCAGGACATCACGGGTGCCTCGCCACAGCAGGTTCTGGCAGCGGGCTTTGTGCTGGTGCCCCAGGAGCGGAATGTGTTTGGCGGGCTCAGCATCGAGGATAATCTCGCGATCGGCGCACATACCGCGCCGCGAGATCTGAAGATGCGCCGCGAGAAGGTTTATGAGGTGCTTCCTCTGCTCAAGGCACGCCGCAAATCCCTGGGCAAGACGCTCTCCGGCGGCCAGCGGCAGTTGCTTGCCATGGGGATCGCCCTGATGGCGCAGCCCAAGGTGCTCGCACTTGACGAACCCACGGCTGGCCTCAGCCCCGTTGCGGCCGCCGACCTGTTCGCGACGGTGCGCAAGCTGGCGGCCTCCGGTGTTGCCGTGGTCATGGTGGAGCAGAACGCCATCGAGGCCTTGTCGATGGCCGACCGCGCCTATGTGCTGGTCGATGGCCGCGTCGCCCATCAAGGCCTCGCCGCCGACATTGCCCGCGACGACACCATCCGCCGGATGTTCCTCGGCGGACGAAAACACGCAGCCTGAAATCAGACCACTGACATCAATGATGTCTGACAACCGACCATGTGAAGCAAAAGGGAGAGAACCATGAGCATCCAGATCAACCGCCGTCACCTTCTGGCAGGGGCCGCAGCAGGCGCTGCGGCAAGCGCCATCATCACCATGCCGGGCATCGTCCGGGCACAGGCAGGGCCTATCCGCATCGGCACGCTGACGCCCCTCACCGGATCGGGCGGTCAATATGGTCCGGTGATGGCCAATGTCGTCAAGACCATTGCCGACGAGGTCAACGCGGCGGGTGGACTGCTGGGCCGGCAGATCCAGATCGTCTCGGAAGATGACCAGACCAATGCCGAGGCCGGGCTGCGCGCCGCCCGCAAGCTGACAGATGTGGACAAGGTCGTAGCGGTTCTGGGCACCTGGGCCTCCGCCGTCACGACCGCTGTGGCCCCGCTGTGCTGGGAGAGCAAGACCTTCCTGTTCACGGTGTCGGGCGCAGATTCGATCACCCAGTTGCCCCACAACGGCTGGTTGGCCCGCACACAGCCCAACACGACGCTGCAGGGCCGCAAGTTCGGCGAATTCGCCATGGAAATCTCGAACAACGGCAAACGCGCCTTCTTCGTGATGCCGCAAACCCCGTTCACCCAGTCGACCTTCAGCAACTTCAAGGCTGTCTATGACAAGGCGGGCGGAACCGCCGAACTCCTGATCTACGACGACAAGAAGCCGAGCCTGCGCACGGAAGTCGACCAGATCATGCGCTTCAATCCCGATGTGCTCTTCGTCGGTGGCTATCTGACCGACACCACCGTGCTCGTGCGCGACCTTTATCGCGCCGGGTTCAAGAAACCGATTCTGGGACCTGGCTACTCAATCAACCAGAAGCTGGTTGACGCGGTCGGCCAGGCCGAGGCGGTGGAAGGTGCCTACAGCATGCTGCCCTCCCCACAGGAAGGATCGGCAGGCTGGAAGCGCGTCGCCGACATCACGAGGCAGGCCAGCCCTGATCCGTTCTCGTGCCAGATCCATGACCACATCTCGATGGCAATCCTGGCGATGTCGCAGGCCAAGGAAGCCTCCGGCCAGGCCATCCGCGACAACCTGCGCAAGATCAGCCAGGGCGGCGGCGACAGGGTCGACAACGTGATCGACGGACTGAAAGCTATTGCAGCCGGAAAGAAGATCGACTTCGACGGTGCATCAGGTCCGTGCGACTTCACCGAACTGGGCGACATCACCGAGGTGAAGTTCCGCTACGAGCAGGTCAAGGCAGGCAAGGTGTCGCTGGTCAGGATCGGTTGAGCATGTTCGGGAATCTGCTTGTTTCGGACAAGACCATATCCAGCATCCGGCATTGTTCCGGATGCTGACCTCCATCCTTCAGGCACTGCTCAACGGGCTTGTCTCGGGCACGATCCTTGCTGTGCCCGCCATTGGCTTCACGGCGGTGTTCGCCGTGTTGCGCTATCCCAACTTCGCCATTGGCGCGCTGGCGACGCTGGGGGCTTATGCGGGCTGGTTCGCGAACGTGCGGCTGGGTCTGCCACTGGAGCCAAGCCTCGGCTTTGCGTTCATCGTGGCCGGAATCGGTGCCATCGCCGCTGAATGGCTCGCCATCCGCCCGCTGGAGAAATCGGGTGCCCTGATGATGGCGATCTGCTCGCTCGCGGTCGCCATCGTGATCGAGAACATGCTGCGCTTCGGCTTCGGCAACGATCCAAGGGGCTACAACGTGCCGCTGATGCGCGACATCCGGTTTGGAGATTTCCGGATCTCGCCGCAACAGGTCGAAAACCTTGGTGTTGCGCTGGCCATCATGGCCCTGCTTTGGGTGCTTCTCAACTTCACACGCATGGGCCGCGCCATGCGGGCCACAGCAGACAACCCCGATCTGGCGCGGCTCAAGGGCGTGAAACCAGCCATGGTGGCAGCCATCACCGTGATGGTGGGTGGTGGACTTGCGGGCATCGGCGGCATGCTGGTGGCTCTTGATTCAGCCGCGGACCCGCTGACGGGTTTCAGGCTGATCCTCTCGATCTTCGCAGCCGCCGTGCTCGGCGGGCTTGGCTCCATACCGGGTGCCGTGGCGGGCGCTTTGATCATTGGCATGGCGGAGGAACTGACCGTGCTGCTGATTGCCCCCAATTACCGCACGGCCATAGGCTTCCTGGTGATTCTTGGCGTCCTCACAGTCAGGCCGGGCGGGTTGATGGGCGAAAAGCAGACAGCATGATCAATTACATCGTCTTCATCCTCGTCGTCGCGGGCATCTATGCCTTGCTGGCCCAGTCCCTCACCCTGTCGTGGGGGCTGACGGGCTTGGTCAATCTGGGGCTGGTTGGGTTTTTCGCCATCGGTGCCTATGCCTCCGCCATGGCCACGAAATGGGGTGGCTGGCCCATTCCGATGGGATTGGCAGCGGCCATCGCCGTCGGCCTGCTGGCAGGCTTCCTCGTCACGATCTCGACGTTGAGGCTGCGCGATGACTATCTGGCCATCGTCACACTGGGGTTTGCCGAACTCGTGAGGCTGGTGGCTTCCAACGAAATTTGGCTGACGGGCGGCACCGATGGCATTGCCGGCGTGCCGAGCATCGTGCCGCGTGGCTGGGGTCCGGGCTATCACCTGACGATGCTGGGGCTTGTCACGGCCATCGTTCTGCTTGTTCATCTCGTGCTCGCGCGCCTCACGGCGAGCCCTTGGGGCCGGGTGCTGCGCGCCATTCGCGAAGATCAGACCGTGGCTGCCGTGGCCGGCAAGTCCGTCACGCGCTACAAGGCGCAGGCTTTTTCCATCGCCGCCGCCATCGCAGCTTTCGCGGGCGCGCTATACGGCCACTACACCAGCTTTGTCGCACCGGAGGTCTATCAGCCGCTGATCACGATCTACGTGTTCCTGGCTGTCACGGCGGGCGGTGTCGGGCGGCCCGTTGGCGCACTGGTGGGTGCTTACCTGCTCATCATCTTCCTTGAGGCCACACGCTTCGCGGCGGAAATCGTGCCCGGCATCACACCCGTGCAGGCGGCAGCGGCGCGCGAGATCATGGTGGGGCTGACCCTCATTCTCTTGCTGCGCTGGAAACCGGCGGGTCTGTTTCCTGAACTCAACCAGTTGGCACCAAACACACCGCCACGAAAGGCCTGACCATGACCGACCTCATAGCCGAACTGCAAGCATGCGCTCACATTCTTGCAACGGGAGCTGGACCGCAGGCGCTCTTCGAGCAGGTGGACCGTTCCGTAAAGGCATTGGTGGGGTACCGTCTGTTCACACTTCTGACGGTTGTGGATGGCGGCCATGAGGTCGAGCGCATCTATACCTCCCATCCTGTGGAATATCCGCTGTCGGGCCGCAAGCCGATGGGCCCGACCCCGTGGGGCAAGCATGTGATCGATGGACTGCAACCCTGGCACGGGCGGACGATGGCGGACATCCGCTGGGCCTTCCCCGATCACGCGCTCATCGAGAGCCTCGGCTGCGGTTCCTGCATCAACATTCCTGTCATCGCGTTCGGCAAGGTGATTGGCACCATGAACGTGCTCGATCGCGAACACGCCTATGAAGACATCGCGGTGCAAAACCTTGCGCTCTTTGCCCCCGTGCTGGCGCTGCCGTTTGCAAGGCCCTTGTGAGTGCAACGAAGCAATCCATCAACAACACACATCCTCATCCTGAGTCCGCCCGAGGAGGAGCTTCAAAGATGTACCGGCTGGAACTCGTCCTTCGACGGGCTCACGATGAGGATGCGTGGAGCGGCGATGCAAGAAGACGGTGCGTACAAAAGTTTTTGTTTCGCATTTCGCGATAACTGTCGAATGGATATTTCGGTCCCGATCTACCCGCGCTTCACCATGCGGGTCATGCCCTTGCGCGCGGCGAACATGCGGCCATAGACATCGCCTGCGAGATCTGCCCGGTAGCAGTCCTGCCCCAGCAGCGGATCCCACGCGTATTCAAGCGTGTTGACGAGATCGAATTCGGCTCCGAGACGCGCTTGGAGTTGCAGCTTGTTCTTGCGGTTCTGATATTCGAGCAGCACCAGCGAGGTGCTGGCAAGGTTGATGTGGTCCAGCACATCGCCCTCCCCGCCCTCGATGTCGATCTTGACAATGTCAGGCGAGGGCAGGCTGGCCGGATCGACCACCGCCACCTCATAGCTCTGGGCCTGCGCACCCGCCACGAACGTGTCGCCCGCATAGGCGGCAAGACCGGACTCGCCATCGCCGGCAAACCGGCTCATGAAGGTCGCTGTCGCCTTCCCGCCCGGAAAAAGGGCGGCATTCACCGGGATGATGTCGCGGCGCCGTTCGGTGTTGCGCTTGAGGAACGCGAATGTTCCGGGATGTGGCTCGTAGGACGTCACCACGCTTCCAGGCCAGCGGGCCGTGGCCCACAGTGCGAACGAGCCGACATTCGCCCCGACATCGAGAATATCCAGACCTACGCCGTCATATCCGGCCTCGTATTCACCTTCCAGAACATCCTTGATGGCCCAGTGCATCTGTTCCGGAACCGCAAGGCTCATCGGAATATGCGCAATATAGTGGTTCACGTTTCCCCCCTCGGCGCGCTTTTGCCAGCTTTTGCCTTTTGGTGCCTTAGCCTATGAAGGCCGATGAGGCAAAATGCCAAGGCCAGAATGCAAAAGCACGGCCACACATCGTGCCCGAAGATACTCAACGCCAGAAGATACTTACTTTAACGGCTCCACCCGGCCCGGTGTGACGACAAATCTGGCTGAATCCTGCGGAAGATCGCTGAACAACGTCTCGTCGGCACCCGTCATCCAGACCTGCGCGCCAAGCTCGCCAAGCGCGGCATAGAGCGCGGCGCGGCGGCGAGGATCGAAATGCGCGGCGATCTCGTCCAGCAGCACGATGGGCGCGATCCCGCTCATCGCCTGCACGAGCCGCGCATGGGCCAGCACCAGCCCCACCAGCAGCGCCTTCTGCTCGCCTGTCGAGCCCTGCCCGGCCGGCATGTCCTTGGGACCATGTCGTGCCACGAGGTCAGATGCGTGCGGACCGATCAGCGTGCGTCCGGCAGCCTTGTCACGCGCGCGGGCCTGCCGCAGCAGCACACGGTACTGGTCCTCGGCATCGACGGCTGGCAAGTTCGCAACGAGCGCATCGATCTCGCCTTCCAGCGCCAGCATGGCAAAGGGAAACGGCGAGGCATCATCGCGCGTCTCGGCGATCAGCGCGCCAAGCCGGTTCACGGTTTCGGCGCGGGCTGCGGCAACGGCAACGCCAAGTTCGGCCACCTGCCGCTCCACGGCATCGAGCCAGCCAGTGTCATGTGGCCGTTCATCGAGGATGCGGTTGCGGTCACGCAAGGCGCGCTCGAGCGCATTGACCCGCGCGCCATGTTCAGCATCGATGGCCAGCACAAACCGGTCCAAAAAACGCCGACGATCACCGGCAGAGCCGCGGAACAAGCCATCCTGCTCCGGGGTCAGCCAGACCACACGCACATGCTCTGCGGCAGCCGCCAGCGTGGGTGACGGCGCGCCGTTGATGCGCTGGATGCGGCTGCGTCGCCCCGTCTCGTCCGGCTCGCCAAGACCAACGCCGATCTGCGTGTTATCATCCAGCGTCACCGAAACGGCGAAACCGCCAGTGCCGCTAGCCCGCGCCATCTCGGCAAAATCAGCCCGTCGCAGGCCTCGCCCCGGTGCCAGCAGGGAAATCGCTTCCAGCACATTTGTCTTGCCAGCGCCATTCTCCCCCGCCAGCGCGACAATGGGCGCAGACACGGCCACGCCCAGATCAGCGTAGGAGCGGAAATCGCGGAGCGAGAGACGGATAAGGGCGGGCATCACCTGCGGTGTCGTTGCTTCGCAGCGTTGCGTCAAGGGCAGCGAGGCTGCGGGTCTCACTCCCCTTGCGGCATGCGCCAGCCATAGAGCCACGCATAACGCTTGCGCATGCCGGTGTCGCCAAGCCGCCTGAGCATGACATCACGCGCCTGGGCAATGGGGAACCCCGCATGATAGATGCGGGCATTGTTGCGGGCCACGTTCTGCACCCTCCCGACGCGGCGTTGACGCGCCTTCGCAAATTGCTTGAGCACGGTATCAATCACAGCCCTGTTGTCCGCCATGCCAAGAGCGGGGGCGAGCAACTGCGCCAGAGTTCCCGCATCCTCGACAGCCAGCGACGCACCTTGCGCCAGAAAAGGCAGCACAGGGTGTGCCGCATCCCCGATCAGCACGATGCGGCCACTGACCATCGCGGCGGGGGCGCGGTCGAACAGCGACCAGACCTGCCAACCGGGCGCTGCGTTGATCATATCCCGCAACGTGCCGGCCGCCGTCGCCGCGAGTGGCGCAAGCTGCGCCGGATCACCAGCCCGGCTCCATCCTTCGGACGTATCCTGCCCGTTGCGGATGACCACGAGATTGATCAGCCTGCCGCTATCCACCGGGTAGTGGACCGCATGTCCGGAGCGGCCAAACCACAGGTTGACCGAAGGCGCACGGGCAAAGGCTGGAACCGCCGCTTGAGGCAGCATGGTGCGCCAGGCTTCATAGCCCAGGAAGCGCGGCGCAACCTTGTCGCCGGTCAGCGTCCGCACGGTGGACCACAGGCCGTCAGCACCGACAAGAACAGACGCGTCGATGTCCTCGCGCTGCCCACGGTCGTTTTCCAGCGTCACGATCACACCATCGGCATGTGAAACAGCACCGACAATGCCGCGCCCGACCAGCAGACGCACACCGGGCAGCATGCGCATGGCGTCCAGCAGCGCGGTCTGCAGATCAGCGCGCCGCATTGACCAGAACGGCGCGCCATCCGCCTCGGGCATCTCCTGCATCGCCATGCCTGCATAGGCACGCGGCTCGGCCCAGCGCCTCAGATCAAGCCTGCGCGGCGTCATGGCATAGCGGCCCACGTCGCCCGCCAGACCAAGACGCATGAGCGTGCCCGTGGCGTTCGGCGAGAGCTGCAATCCCGCGCCCGCTTCGGCAAAGCCTGGCTTGCGCTCGGCAAGGACCACGGAAATGCCCTTCCGTGCCAGCGCATTTGCAGCCGTGAGGCCGGCGATCCCGGCCCCGGCAATCAGGACCGGACGTGTGTTCATGATCAGGCGGTGCGACAGGCCTCAGGCGGCTCTTGCTGCAAGGTCATGCCATTCGCATTCGGCGGGCGAGCCATGCCCCGCACCAACAGACGCGTCATAAACATAAAGCGTCGAGCAGTACGGGCAGATGACCTCGGTGCCTGAGCCCATGTCGAGAAAAACATGCGGATGATCGAATGGCGGCTTCGCACCGATGCACATGAACTCCTTCGAGCCCACCCGCACGCTGGGCACGCCAGCCTCGTTGTGAAAATGGGGCACACCTTTTTCGGCCATCACGCCCTCCTGCGACTGATTTGCTAACTGATCCGGACTGCACAATAGTGACCCGCCGCGCCCGATGCCAGAGGCAAACAGACGCCCCCTCACATCAACCTCAGCCCCTTGAAGCTGGCATGCCCTTCGCGGCCCACGATGATGTGGTCATGGACCGAGATGCCCATGGCTTTCGACACGTCGATGATCTCGCGGGTCATCTTGATGTCGGCCTGGCTCGGTGTCGGATCACCGGACGGGTGGTTGTGCACCAGGATGATCGCGGTGGATGACAATTCGAGGGCACGGCGCACGACCTCGCGCGGATAGACCGGCGTGTGGTCCACCGTGCCGACCTGCTGCACCTCGTCGGCGATGAGGGCGTTCTTCTTGTCCAGAAACAGGATGCGGAACTGCTCGCGTTCCTCGAACGCCATGGCGGCGCGGCAGTAGTCGATGACCGATGACCAGCTCGACAGCACATGGCGCTTTGTCACCTGCCCTTTTGCCAGCCGTTGCCCGGCAGCCGCCACGATCTTGAGGTCAATGGCCACGGCTTCTCCCACACCGGGCACTTCGGTGAGAAGGTTGACAGGGGCCGCGACCACCTCTGCGAATGAGCCGAAACGCCGGATCAGATCCTTGGCGATGGGCTTGACGTCGCGGCGCGGGATCGAGCGGAACAGCACCAGTTCCAGCAGTTCGTAATCCGCCAGCGCATCAGGGCCCGCGCTGGAAAACCGGTCGCGCAGCCGGTCGCGGTGGCCCGTGTAATGGGGCTCGGGTGCAGACCCGTCAGCCATTCAGGCAGTCTTGCCGACGGGATAGTCAAGCCCGGCTGGTGACAGCGTGAAGATCTCGACGCCGGTATCGGTCACGCCGATCGTGTGCTCAAACTGGGCCGAGAGCGAGCGGTCCCGCGTCACCGCTGTCCAGCCATCGCTCAGCACCTTCACCGCAGGCTTGCCCAGGTTGATCATCGGCTCGATCGTGAACAGCATGCCAGGCTCCATGCGCGGGCCTTCTCCGCGCACGCCGTAGTGCAGGATGTTCGGCGCATCATGGAACAGTTGGCCAAGTCCGTGGCCGCAGAAATCGCGCACGACTGAGCAGCGCTCTGTCTCGGCATAGGACTGGATCGCATGCCCGATATCGCCAAAATGCGCGCCGGGCCTGACGGCATCGATACCGCGCATCAGACATTCATGGGTGATCTCGCAGAGGCGCTCCGCCTTGCGGTTGAGCTGGCCAACCGCATACATCCGGCTGGAATCGCCATGCCAGCCATCGACGATCACCGTGTAGTCGATGTTGATGATGTCGCCTTCGCGCAGGGGCTTGTCGTCAGGCTGGCCATGGCAGACGACATGGTTGATCGAGGTGCAGATCGAATAGCGGTAGCCACGATAGTTCAGGGTTGCAGGGTAAGCCCCATGGTCCATGGCGAACTCGAACATCAGCCTGTCGAGATGCGATGTCAGCACACCGGGCCTGACATGGGGCGCAATCATGTCGAGGCCTTCCGCACACAGACGGCCAGCCTTGCGCATCGCGGCGAAGGCTTCCGGCCCATGGCGCTTGATGTCATGGGAGCGTTTGCGGGCAATCATGGAATCGTTGGTGGTCATGGCTTGCTCAAGGTAGGCACGCAAACCTATCGCGCAAGAGCGGCTGAACGTAAAGAGCAGCGGCAGAACGTAACGAGAGCAACTCGCTGGAAAGGTGGCGAGATGACCAGATGGCAAAGACGCATGCAGGCGCAAGGTGCCCTTTATCCCCACCACAAGCGGTGATATGCCGCGTCATGATCAAGGTCCAGTCATCTTCCGAAACACCTCCCTTCGGCACGTTCCATCCGACAGGTTTCGTGGCCTGGGCCATTGGCAAGACCCGCGCCAGTTCCAGCGCGTGGCTCAGCCGGCGCATGGCATTTCTGCTGCGGCGCCTCGCGATCTCGTCGCTCAAGGGCCAGCCAGTCGACACCGAGACCCTTGGTGCACGCATGCGGGTTCACCCCCAGAGCAATGTCTGCGAAAAGCGCGTGCTGTTCATGCCGCAATTCTTCGATACCGCCGAACTGGCGGCACTTGGCGCCCATATTGCCGGCCATCGGGCTTCGGATGGCTACCGTTTCGTCGACATCGGGGCCAATGTCGGTGCCTATTCGCTGTTTGTCGCCGCGCGGGCCGGACAAGGCGCACGCATCCTGGCCGTGGAGCCACAGCCCCGCGTGTTTGCCCGGCTGGCGTGCAACATCAGCTTCAATCCCTTCGGAACCATCAAGGCCGTCGCCTGCGCGGTGGCTGACAAAGCTGGCGAACTCACGCTGTTTCTGGATACGCAGAACGAAGGAGAGTCCAGCGTCCGCACGCTTGGCACATCCGGTGCGCAATCGGTCAAGGCACCCGCCGTGCCGCTGGCTGACCTCTTGCACAGCGAAGGCTTCACACGCATTGACGGCATGAAGATCGATGTCGAAGGAGCCGAGGATCTCATCCTCGAACCGTTCCTGGCAGAGGCCAACCGGCCGCTCTGGCCCCGCCTGCTGATCATCGAGGACTCGACCTCGAAGTGGAACATCGACCTGAAAGCCTTGCTGCGGTCATCCGGCTATCATCTTGAACGGCAGACACGCCTGAACCTGATCTTCAGGTTGCCGGATTGATGCCCCCGGCATGCAGGTGATGCGGTTTGCAGGACGCCTTCAGTTTGAAGCAAGCCTTCAGCGCCCGACCAGCGGAATGGGGTGCGTGATGGTGATGGCACTTTCTGTCACGGCGCAGACATAAACCAGCACCTCGACACCGCGTGCCATGGCGCGGGTCAGTGCGGCATCATAAGCCTTGTCGATGTCGCGTGCGATGGAAAAACGGCTCCCCTCCATCTGCACCACGAACAGCATCACGGCGCGGTGGCCTGCCTGGGCCATGTCGCCAAGCTCTTC
>JANMIB010000082.1:0-4895 GCA_031375605.1 Allobosea sp.
AGGTCGAATTGTTTCAAAATGGCGATGTCGATTACCTCGTCGCGACCGATGCCATCGGCATGGGTCTCAACCTTGATGTCGAGCAGGTGGCTTTCGCCTCGGACCGCAAGTTCGATGGCAACCGTTTCAGGCGGCTCTACCCGGCGGAATTCGGCCAGATTGCAGGCCGGGCTGGCCGCAACATGCGCGATGGCCTGTTCGGCTCGACAGGGCGCTGCCCTGCCTTCGAGCCGGAACTTGTGGAGGCCATTGAGAATCACCGTTTCGACGCCGTCCGGCACTTGCAGTGGCGCAATCCCGATCTTGATTTCCGTTCGCTGAATGCGCTCAAAGCTTCACTCGCCATCCAGCCGGACGAGGCGGGGCTGACCAAGGCTGCCGCTGCAGATGACGAGATCGCGCTCGAAATCGTCTCGAGCGACCCCGAGCTTCGCAACCTTGCGAACGGGCGCGCGGCCGTCGAGACCTTGTGGGACGCCTGCCAGGTTCCGGACTATCGCAAGGTTTCGCCGACCATCCATGCAGAGCTTGTGTCGACGATCTACCGCTTCCTGATGGACAGGAAGCGTATTCCTGCAGACTGGTTCAAGCGGCAGATCGCGGTGCTGGACCGGACTGATGGCGACATCGACACCCTGTCCAACCGCATTGCGCAGATCCGGACCTGGACATTCGTTGCCAACAGACCTGACTGGTTACCTGATCCAGAGCATTGGCAGGGCGTGACGCGTCAGGTAGAGGACAAGTTATCCGATGCTCTGCACGAGCGTCTGGCGGCCCGTTTTGTGGACCGCAGGACATCCGTGCTGATGCGGCGACTACGGGAGAACACCATGCTTGAGGCACAGGTCACCACCACGGGTGACGTTCTGGTCGAAGGCCAACATGTTGGCAGCCTGTCCGGCTTCAACTTCATCCCTGATGCGAATGCAACAGGGCCTGAAGCGAAGGCGCTTAACGCGGCTGCCCAGAAATCGCTTGTGAGCGAACTGGAAGCGCGCGCGGCCAAGCTTTCGCTTGCGCCCGACGAAGCCTTCGTGCTGGCCAATGACGGCCTTCTGCGCTGGGTTGGAGAGCCCGTCGCGCGGCTTGCAGCCGGTGAGAAGGTGCTGACCCCGCGCATCCGCATCATGGCGGATGAAAATCTGGCCGGAGCGGCGCGCGAGCAGGTCGAGCAGCGGCTGGAACTCTGGCTGAAGGCGCACCTGACCCGGCATCTCGGCACCCTGATGATCCTCGAGGATGCACCTGATCTCACGGGCATGGCGCGCGGGATCGCATTCCAGATCGCCGAAGCGCTTGGCGTTCTCGACCGGGCAAAGGTTTCCAACGATGTGAAATCGCTGGAGCAGGACGCCCGCGCTGCCTTGCGCAAGCATGGCGTGCGCTTCGGCGCCTACCACCTGTATCTGCCGCTTCTGCTGAAGCCGGCGCCGCGCGCCCTGGCTTCGCAACTCTGGGCCCTGAAACATGGCGGACTTGACCAGAAGGGCCGCGATGACATCGCGCATCTGGCCTTGTCAGGCCGCACCTCGATACCAGCTGACAAGGAGGTATCGCGCGACCTCTACCGCGCGGCAGGTTTCCATGTGGCGGGCGAGCGGGCCTTGCGCGTGGACATCATGGAGCGTCTTGCAGACCTGATCCGCCCTGCGATCGCCTATCGTCCGGGCGTGACATCGGGTGAGCCTCCTGCTGGTGCTGCCGATGGAGACGGTTTTGTGATCACAGGCGGCATGACCTCGCTGGTGGGGGCATCGGGGCCTGATTTCGCCAATGTGCTGCGTGCGCTGGGTTATCAGTCCGCCACACGGCCTGGGCCTGCGATCACGGTGCCGCTGCTGATGCCAGCGCCGACAGCGCCCGTTGTTCCGGTCCCAGCGATAGAGGCCATATCCGAAACTGTGCCTGACACAGGCGAGGATGCCCTTGAAACGGCAACCGAACTGGAGATGCAAGGCGAGGTCGAGGTTCCAAGTGTGGTCGAAGCGCCAAATGTGGTCGAGGCGCAGGGTATGGTCGAGCCGCAAGCCGAAACCGAGCCGTACGTTATTGACGTAACCAGCACCGAAGCCAAGGTCGAGGGTGTCATCGAACCTGTGGCTGATCTTGTCGAGGCAACTGCCAGCCAAGAGGCAACTGCCAGCCAAGAGGCAACGGACAGCCAGGAGGCAACGGACAGCCACGAGGCAGATGCCAGACAGGAGGTCATTGCCGACGCCGTGCCTGGGCCGGGAGACGGGAACGCACCTGAGCCTGCCCACGCAAGCGATGTCGAGGTGGATGTGCAGGCAGCTCCGGTTGCTGTTGCCGAGATCGAGGTCTGGCGGCCCCATCGCCAGCATCACCGCGACAACCGCGGTCCGCGTACGGGGCATGCAAGGGGCGGAGAAGGCCGTGGCCGCGGGCCAGCTGGCGAGGGCGCCGAAGGCGCTCCGCGCCGTCATCGCGGGCGTGGCCAACAGCCGGCTGTGGCGGGCGAAGCCGGTGCCGCTGATGGAGCGGTTGCTCCGCGTCAGGATCGTGCCAGCCGCTTCCGCCCAGGATCAGGATCACGCAAGGATCGTGGCGGGGAAGGGGCTATCGTTTATACAAGGCCTGAGGGCCTGCCGGATGTGCGCCCCGACCGCGCCCCGCGTGGCAAGCCGCCTGGCGAGCGTGGCAAGGGCCGCGAGCGTGACGATGATGGTCCGCGCAAGGCATTTGGCGGGGCGCGTGATCAACGAGGCCCACGCCCTGATCAGCGGTCTGACAACCGGCCCCAGCGCGACGAAAGCCGTACGGCACGACCTGAACGGG
Source organism: Allobosea sp. (assembly GCA_031375605.1). Classification (GTDB taxonomy): domain Bacteria; phylum Pseudomonadota; class Alphaproteobacteria; order Rhizobiales; family Beijerinckiaceae; genus Allobosea. The sequence goes on from JANMIB010000082.1 coordinate 2,800, forward strand.
TAGCGGATCCTGATTCGCCATTTGCCAAGCTGGCTGCCCTCAAGGCCAAGCTGGAAGGTGAGCGGAAGGGCTGATCTGCCTGATGATCCTTTGGAGCATGCCGTGATCAAAAAACAGTTGCCGCTTTTTCGCAGCAGGCTCTGATCGTGCGCGAAGACAGGCAGCGGCTCGACAAGTGGATTTGGTTCGCGCGCTTTGCCCGCACCAGGTCTGCCGCTCAGGATCTGGTCGAAGCAGGGCGGGTCCGCATCAGCGGGAAGCGGGTCACGTCACCTTCTCATGGCGTGAAGTTCGGTGATGTGCTGACGGTTGCAGCCCCTCACCAGACAATTGTGGTAAAGGTCATCGGCCTTGGCCAGCGGCGTGGCGATGCGGACAGCGTGGCGCAGCTTTACGAGGCCATCGGATGAGCGCCATTCGTCACACCATCTTGAACGACATCGCGCACAGGGATAGACGATCATGGAACGCAAAAGGCCTTGTTGGTCTTGCAGGGAAAGCCAATGACCTACGTCGTCACTGAAAATTGCATCAAGTGCAAATACATGGATTGCGTCGAAGTGTGTCCGGTCGACTGCTTTTACGAAGGCGAGAACATGCTCGTCATACATCCGGACGAGTGCATTGACTGCGGTGTCTGCGAACCCGAATGCCCTGCGGAGGCGATCAAGCCGGATACTGAACCGGGCCTTGAGCAATGGCTGAAGCTGAATGTCGATTATGCAAAATCTTGGCCCAACATCACGCGTAAGAAAGATGCGCCAGATGATGCAAAGGCATTTGATGGCAAGCCCGGCAAGCTCGAAGCCTACTTTTCGCCGGAGCCTGGCGAGGGGGATTGAGCCAGCCCTCGGGCTGATCGGCCTTGATTGTGCGGGTGCTGCACACAGGATTGTCGTCTGACTGTTCTCATCGGCGTTCTCGCTTGGGAGCCGATTTCATTAACCATGGCGGTCATGCCATGGTTAATAAATCGCTTATGCTTTGAAATCGGGCAAAATTTGTGGTATGGTCTCCATACAGTCGAGTTTTGCAGCCAAACGCCCGAATTTTCGGGTCTTCATGACAGGTCGTTGTTGCCAGGGATCGTGACGTGTCGCGGTCCACGGCATTGATGTTGCGTGAAGCTGCGATACCCGTCCACGGCTGGAGACCGGGCATGTGTCCTTTACGCATGCTGGGTCGGTGTGTGGCTCATGCCGTCAGGCATGGGCATGACTTTGTTTTGTCTGCGTGATGCAGGCCGACAGGAGATTGTTTCTAGATGACCGCAATCAAGAAGAGCACGACGCGTCTGGGTTTCAGGACAGGCGAATTTGTTGTTTATCCAGCCCATGGTGTCGGCCAGATCACGGCCATCGAAGAACAAGAGGTTGCCGGTTTCAAGCTCGAGCTTTTTGTTGTCAGCTTTGCCAAAGACAAGATGACCCTGCGCGTGCCAACGGCCAAGGCAACCACGGTCGGCATGCGGAAGCTGGCTGATGAGGCGACTGTCACGAGGGCTCTCGAAACCCTGACAGGGCGCGCCCGCGTCAAGCGCACCATGTGGTCTCGCCGCGCCCAGGAATATGAGGCCAAGATCAACTCCGGCGACATCATCGCCATCTCCGAGGTCGTGCGCGACCTGCATCGCTCGGAAGCGCAGCCGGAACAGTCCTATTCGGAGCGCCAGCTTTATGAGGCTGCCCTTGACCGGATGGTGCGGGAACTCGCCGCTGTGGATGACGTGACCGATACCGAAGCGCTCAAGAAGATTGAAGGGCAGCTTGCCAAATCTCCGCGCCGTGCCGCGAAGGGCGCTGAAGAAGCTGATCCGGAAGAGACACAGGACGAAGCCGAAGCCGCCTGACAAGGGGTCTTGCCGCTCGATACAAACCCGGTGCGCAAGCGCCGGGTTTTTTCATGGCCGCAATGCTGTTGACGCGAACAGTTCGAGGCTGAGAAAAACATGAACCGGAGGTTCATCAGGGTGATCCAGCAGCAACTTTTCTCCGTAAATATACTTATAGCAGCAGGATGCAGTCATGAGTGACGTTTCCGGGGTCCAGCGAAGTTTCGTCAAAGCGGCCATGAATGCGCCGTTCCTTGAACGTGAC